>JAKANT010000417.1 GCA_021823635.1 Pseudomonadota bacterium | reverse complement strand
GAACGCACCGTGCACTGACGGCGCCCGGCCGGCCGCCGCGCCGCTCAGTGCAGCGGCGCGGCCGGCTGTTCGTCGGCGTCTTCCGGCGCTTCGGCGTGCACCGAATGGCCGGCCGGATTGGGGAACATCGGCGCTCCGCAGTCGTCGCAGAATTCGAGCGGAAAGCGGTGCGCGTGCGCGGTGATGCGCGTCACACCGAGCCGGCGCAGCGCGGCTTCGATGTCTTCTTGCGCCTTTTCTTCGTCGTCGCCCAGCAGCGGCCAGACCACGCCTTCGATCACCTGATCCTCGTCGCCGGCGCGGCCGATGCCGATGCGGATTTCCTCGATGCGTTTGTCCTCGTACGCGGCGATGGTCGCCTGCAAGGCCGACGGCCCGAGGTCGTAGGTCAACTTCAGGTACGCCAGCGCCGCCTCGAGCGAGAACTCGCGCAGCTCGCGGTCCGCCAGGCGCAGCGCGGCGTGGAACGCGTTCGGTGCCAGCACGCGATAGCGGCACCCGGTCAGCACCGGCTGCAGCACGTTGGCGAACTGGGTGCAGAACGCTTCGACCGCGGCGGCCTTGGAGTCCGGATCAACGCCGGTCTCCTGCCAGTGGTAAAGGGCCTGGCCCTGTGGCGCGACGATCGCCGCCAGCACGTAGCGCGTGTCGGCCAGCATCGAAACCGGCTCGCGCAGGCTCTTGGCGTCCACCTTCATACGCGTGCCTTGGGCAGCGCAGGCGAACAGCTTGTGCGCCAGGTCGTAGACCTCGCCCAAAGATTCCGGCAGCTGGTCGATCGAGAACAAGTAGTCGGCGACCGCGATACGCGCGCCGCGCGCGGCCAGATGTCCAGCGAACTGCACGCCGATGTTGTCGACGACGCCCGCGGCGAGCGTCGTCGTCGGCACCTTGTAGCGCGACCATGCGAGCAGCGGGGCCGCCACCAGCAGCGCGTCGTGCGGTTTGCCGTCGATCTCGATGACCGCGCTCTCGGCGCACGATTCGGCCAGGTCGGCCAAATCGTCGTACGCTCGGCCGTTGGTGCGCGACAGGTCGTCGAGCGCGGCCTCGATGTCGGCATCGAAGCCGCGCGCCAGGCGATCGTTCAACAGCTCGAGCAGTCGGCGCTCCCAGAGTTGGTCCTCGAGGCGGCTGCCGGACTCGGAGAGCCGGCGCGCCAACTTGGCGAGCGTTTCCGCGTCGGCGTTGTGGCGCGCACGGGAGATGAAGCGATTGCGGCGCATGAGCGTTCTCGTTTGCGACACGTGACGTAGCGATTATCTCACCGCGATCGCGGTGCCATACTCCGCGAGCTTGTGCCGAAGTGCGGCACAGTCGGAGTATGCGCTGGCGGTCTTCCGGACTTCGCACGCCGGCGGCGGCCGCTGCGAAACCGGCCTGCGCGTCGCGTCTCGCAGAGGTTCCTTCGGTTGCGCGGTTGAGGGGCGGCGACGATGGCGGTGGCGGCGGATTCTGGATGGTGGCGACGCGATGCCGAGGTCATCGGCCTGGTCGGCTTGGCGCACGGCACGTCGCACTTCTTTCACCTGCTGCTGCCTCCGTTGTTTCCATGGCTGATCGAGGCGTTCGGCCTCACCTACACGCAGGCCGGCTTCCTGATGACCGTCTTCTTCGTGGTGAGCGGCATCGGCCAGGCGCTCGCGGGCTTTGCGGTCGATCGCTTCGGCGCGCGACCGGTGCTGTTCTTTGGCATCGCTACGCTGGCGTGCTCCGGTTTCGCTGTGGCCTCCGCAAGCGGCTACGGTGGCCTGCTGGCCGCGGCGGCGGTCGCGGGAGCAGGCAACAGCATTTTTCATCCGGCCGACTTCACGCTGCTCAATCGACGCGTATCGACGCCGCGCCTCGGGCACGCGTTTTCCGTGCACAGCCTCGCCGGCAATCTGGGCTGGGCGGCGGCTCCCGCCGCGATGGCTGGACTCGCGGCAGTGGCAGGCTGGCGTGTGGCGGCCCTCGGCGCGGGTGCTGTGGGCCTCGCGGTGCTGCTGTTGCTTGTCGTCCGGCGCGATGTGCTGGACGACCGTGCGACCGAGCGCGTGATGGCCGTCAAGGCCTCGCATGAATCTGTGCGACCGCGTCGTCTCGGCTTCCTGGGCTCGGGCGCGGTGTGGCTTTGCTTCCTGTTCTTTTTCTTTGCGACCGCGGCATTCGGAGTGCTGCAAAGCTACGCGCCGGCGGTTCTTGGCAACGTCTACGGACTGCCGCTTGCTGTGGCGACGGTCGCACTGACCGCCTATCTGCTGGGCGGGGCGGCTGGCACGGTCGCCGGCGGCTTCATCGCTGCTCGTGACGTCCGCAGCGAGGGCGTCATTGCGGCCGCCCTCGGCGTCTCGGCTGCCATGGCGCTGCTGCTCGCCAGCGGACTTGCGGCCGCGCCCGCCGTGGCACTGCTGATGGCGGCCATGGGTTTCGGCGTTGGTATCGCCACGCCGAGCCGCGATTTGCTCGTGCGCAAAGCGGCTCTGGCGCGATTCGGCACGCACGCGCTGGGGCGCGTGTACGGATTCGTTTACTCGGGTCTGGACGTCGGGTTGGCCGCGGCACCGCTCGTGTTCGGACCATTGCTCGACCGAGGGCACTTCGCGTCGGCGTTGTTCGGCGTGGCGGC
>JAKANT010000416.1 GCA_021823635.1 Pseudomonadota bacterium | reverse complement strand
GGTGCTGACGCGTCCGCCGAGTGCGGAGCTGCGGCCGAACCAGACCGATCAGGATTCGCTGCCGCCGTACGAGGTGCTGGACGGCATCATCGAGCGCTACATGGAGCGCGGCGAAACGGTGGCCGAGATCGTCGCCGCCGGCTTTGCCGAAGCCGACGTGCGCAAAGTGGTGCGGCTGATCCGGCTCAACGAATACAAGCGGCGCCAGGCGCCGGTCGGTATCCGCGTCACGCACCGCGGCTTCGGTCGCGACTGGCGCTATCCGATCACCAACCGCTTCGCCGAAGACGCGCTTTAGGTGCGCGCGGGCACGATAGAATCGGTGCCAACCGACGAGGGCCCGCCATGAAGCAGATCACCGCCATCATCAAACCGTTCAAGCTCGACGAAGTACGCGAGGCGCTGGCGGAAATCGGCGTCAGCGGCCTCACGGTCACCGAAGTCAAGGGTTTCGGCCGCCAGAAGGGTCACACGGAGCTTTATCGGGGCGCCGAATACGTGGTCGATTTCCTGCCGAAGGTCAAGGTCGAAGCGGTGGTGGCCGACGGTCTGGTGGAGCGCGCGATCGAAGCGATCACCAAAGCGGCGCGCACCGGCAAGATCGGCGACGGCAAGATCTTCGTGCGCGCCGTCGAGCAGGTGATCCGCATCCGCACCGGGGAAACGGGCGAGGCGGCGGTCTGAGCCGTCGCCCGCCGGGCGGGGCGCATCGTTCGCGCCGCCCTCGGCCTCATCGTTGTCCGAACCCCGCCGCGACCGGGCGCAGCAGCACGATCAAGGCCCCGGCGCCGCCCTGAGCGGGGCGCGCCTGACAAAACGCGATCACCTCGTCGCGTTGCACGAGCGAGCCGCGCACCTTGTTCTTCAGCACCGGCTGGCCGCCTTTGGAGCCGAGCCCCTTGCCGTGCACGATGCGCACGCAACGTTGGCCGCGCTTACTGGCTTCGCGCAGGAACGTGCCCAGCGCCGCGCGCGCCTCGTCGACGCGATGGCCGTGCAGGTCGATCTCGGCTTGGATCACCCAGCGCCCGCGCCGCAAGTGACGCAGCACGTCGGGGCCGACGCCGGGACGGCGAAAGGACAGCGTCTCGTCGGTCTCCAGCAACGTCTCGACGTCGATTTCGTCGGACATCGACTCGGCGAGCACTGCGGCATCGTCGCGTGCGCGGCTGGCGGCGCGCGGCGGCAGTGGAGCGGGCGGCTGGTGCGCGCGCGCCGACGGGGCGAGCGGCGCGACGCCGAGCGCATCCATCGCGCGTCGGAAGTCCTGTTGCGCCTCGTTCGGCGCATCGACGCGCGGCTGTGCGCCGAGCGCGCGCTCGACGTCGGCCGCGCGCTGCGCAACGAGGGCATCGCGCAGCGCCGCGAGCTGCTCGAGCCGTTTGAAGCGCGCGCCGCGCATCGTCGCCTCATGCCTCGCGCCGCGCGGTACGACGTATGAGCGATGCGCGTTACGCGGCCACCGCCTGCTGCGCCGCCGGCGCCTCGGCTTGCGCTTCGAGCCAGCGCTGCGCGTCGAGCGCCGCCATGCAGCCGGTGCCGGCGGAGGTGACCGCTTGGCGATAGACGTGATCCTGCACGTCGCCGGCGGCGAACACGCCCGGCACGCTGGTCATCGTCGCCATGCCGTCGGCGCCGCCTTTGGTGACGATGTAGCCGTTTGCCATCTCCAGTTGTCCCTGGAAGATCTCGGTGTTCGGCTGGTGACCGATGGCGATGAAACAGCCCGACAGCTTCAGTTCGGTCTTGGCGCCGGTCTTGTTCGAGCGGATGCGCACGCCGGTGACGCCGCTTTCGTCGCCGAGCACTTCATCCAGCTCGTGCCAGTAGTGCAGCTCGACCTTGCCGTCGGCGGCGCGCGCAAGCAGCTTGTCGACGAGGATCGGCTCGGCGCGGAATTTGTCGCGGCGATGGATCACGTGCACCTTGGAAGCGATGTTGGCCAGGTACAGCGCTTCTTCGACCGCGGTGTTGCCGCCGCCGACCACGCATACGTCTTGGTTGCGATAGAAAAAGCCATCGCAGGTGGCGCAGGCGGACACGCCCTTGCCCATGAAGGCCTGTTCGCTCGGCAGCCCGAGGTACTTGGCCGAAGCGCCGGTCGCGATGATCAACGCGTCGCACGTGTACTCGCCGGCGTCGCCGACGAGGCGGAACGGTCGCTCGCGCAGGTACGCGGTGTGCACGTGATCGAACACGATCTCGGTGTCGAAGCGCTCGGCATGGCGCTGGAAGCGCGCCATCAACTCGGGGCCCTGCACGCCGTCGGCATCGGCCGGCCAGTTGTCGACATCGGTGGTCGTCATCAACTGGCCGCCCTGCGCCATGCCGGTGATCAGCACCGGGTTCAGGTTGGCGCGCGCGGCGTAGACCGCCGCCGTGTAGCCGGCGGGCCCCGAGCCGAGGATCAACACGCGGGCGTGTCGTTTGGTGGTCATGTGAGTGTTCCGAGTCGGCGAGTCGAACCGATTATAGGAAGCACGCTGCCGAGGCCGCGGCGCGACGCACGCAACGCGCGGCTGCGAAACTGCCTACCTATAATCGTTCAATGACCAGCCGTCCTTCCGACGAAGCGTCGCCGGCGCGCAGAACCGCGCGCGCCGAAGCTCCTT
>JAKANT010000415.1 GCA_021823635.1 Pseudomonadota bacterium | reverse complement strand
CGCCGGGCTGCACCTGGCCGAGCGTCCTGAGGACGAGAAAATCGTCGTCGTGCCGACCGCGCACCGCAAGTGCGAGCGCTGCTGGCACTGGCGCGCGGACGTAGGCGCCGAGGCCGAGCATCCGACCCTGTGCGGCCGCTGCGTGTCCAACCTGTTCGGCGCCTCTGAGGCGCGTCGAGCGGCCTGATGCCATGGCGGTCGAACAAGTCGTGGTGGCGCAGGCTCGCCCCGTGGCTGGCGCTGGCGGCGCTGGTGGTCGCGGTCGATCAGGCGACCAAGTTCGCGATCGAGGCGGCGTTTGACTTCGGCGATCGGCGCCCGGTGACCAGCTTCTTCAATCTGGTGCTCACCTACAACAAGGGCGCCGCGTTTTCTTTCCTGGCAAGCGCCTCCGGCTGGCAGCGCACGTTTTTCACCGCCGTCGGCATCGGCGCGTCGGTCTTCATCGTCTATCTGCTGGCGCGACACGGTTCACAGAAACTTTTCTCGCTCGCGCTGGCGCTGATCCTGGGCGGTGCGCTGGGCAACGTGATCGACCGCCTGCTGCACGGCCACGTGATCGACTTTCTCGACTTTCACTGGCGCGGCTGGCATTGGCCGGCCTTCAACGTCGCCGACAGCGCAATCGTCAGCGGCGCGCTGCTGTTGATCGTCGACGAGCTGCGGCGCGTCGGAAGGTCGCGTTAACCGATGGACCTGCAAGGCAAACGGCTCGTCGTCGGCATGACCGGCGGCATCGCCTGCTACAAGGTGTGCGAGCTCGCGCGGCGTTTGCAGGACGAAGGCGCCGCGGTCACCGCGGTAATGACGGCCGCCGCGCAGCAGTTCGTCACCGCGATCACGATGCAGGCGCTCACCGGCCGGCCGGTCTACACGGATCAATGGGGCGCGCAGGGCGGCGCGGTCGGCAACGCGATGCCGCACATCGAGCTGTCCAGGCAGGCCGACGCCATCGTGGTCGCACCCGCCACCGCGCATTTCATCGCCAAGACCGCGCTCGGGCTCGCGGACGACTTGCTGTCGACACTCGTCGTCGCGCGCAACTGCCCGCTGCTGGTGGCGCCGGCGATGAACGTCGAGATGTGGAACAACGCAGCCACCCAGCGCAACGTCGAGCGGCTGCGCGCCGACGGCGTGCAACTGCTCGGGCCGGCCAGTGGCGAACAGGCGTGCGGCGAAGTCGGGGCCGGGCGCATGCTCGAGCCGCAGGAACTGCTGGAGGAGATCGTCGCGTTTTTCCAGCCCAAAGTGCTGCGCGGTCGGCGCGTGCTGATCACCGCCGGGCCGACGTTCGAGCCGATCGACCCGGTGCGCGGCATCACCAATCTGTCATCCGGCAAGATGGGGTTCGCGCTGGCGCGCGCCGCGTACGAAGCGGGCGCCGAGGTCACGCTGATCGCCGGCCCGACCTCGCTCGCCAGCCCGCGCGGCGTGTGCCGCATCGACGTGCGTACCGCGCGCGAAATGTTCGACGAGGTGATGGCCCGCGCCGCTCGCGCACAGGTGTTCATCGCGGTCGCCGCTGTCGCCGACTGGCGGGTCGCGAACGCAAGCGCCGCCAAGATCAAGAAGCGCAAGGACGCGCCGCCGCCGGCACTTGAATTGGTGCCCAATCCCGACATCCTGGCGAGCGTGGCGGCGCTGCCCGGTGCGCCTTATTGCGTCGGCTTCGCGGCCGAAACCGACGATGTCATCGCCAACGCCCAAGCCAAGCGCGCGGCCAAGGGCGTGCCGCTCGTCATCGCCAATCGCGCACAAGATGCCTTCGGCGCCGACGACAACGAACTTCATCTGGTCGATGCCCACGGTGTCACGACGCTCGCGCGCGCCGGCAAGCTCGCGCAGGCGCGTCGTATCGTGGCCGAGATCGCGCGCCGCATCGGACCGTGAACCGCTACCACGAACCGAAGGATGGCGACTACGTCGCTTACGTCGCCGAACTCGAGCGCCGGCAGCTGACGGCGCTCAATGCGGCACCCGCGCCGACGTCCGCCACCGCTGGACCGCCCGCACCGGCGATACGCCCGCCAGCGCCGCCGCGGCCGCTTTTCGCCAAGACCGCCACGCCGCTGCTGTTGGGCGGCATGGGCGCGCTGTTTCTTTTGGCGGCAGCGGTGATCGAAGGCGGCCTGCTGCCGGCGCTGGTGGGCGCTTTCCTGCTCTGGCAGGCATGGCAGCGGCTGACACGCCCGGGGGCCGACAGCGGCGAGCCGAAATCGGAAACGGCGCGCCGGGCGGCCATGCTGCTTGCGGCGCGCGACAAACGAAGCGGCAAATGAAACTCGACGTCCGCATCCTCGATCCCCGTCTGCGCGACTGTCTGCCGCAGTACGCCACCGCCGGCGCCGCGGGGCTCGACCTGCGCGCGGCGATCGAGGCGCCGCTCACGCTCGAACCCGGCGCGACCCACCTGCTGCCCACGGGCATCGCGATCCACATCGCCGACCCAGGATACGCGGCGCTGATCCTGCCCCGCTCCGGCCTCGGTCACAAAAACGGCATCGTGCTCGGCAATTTGGTGGGTTTGATCGACTCCGACTATCAGGGTCCCCTGATGGTGTCGGCGTGGAACCGTGGCAGCCAACCGTTCGTGATCGAGCCGCTGGCACGGATCGCACAGCTCGTGATCGTAGATCG
>JAKANT010000017.1 GCA_021823635.1 Pseudomonadota bacterium | reverse complement strand
AGCGCACGATGCAGTTGAACTATTTCGGCTGCCTGCGCACGACGCTCGGCCTGCTGCCGCACATGGTGGCGAAGCGGCGCGGCCACGTCGTCAACATCAGCTCGATCGGCGTGCTGACCAACGCGCCCAGGTTCTCCGCCTACGTCGCCAGCAAGGCGGCGCTCGATGCCTGGACGCGCTGCGCGGCGAGCGAGTTCATCGACCAGGGCGTGACCTTCACCACGATCAACATGCCGCTGGTGCGGACACCGATGATCGCGCCGACCAAGATCTACCAGAACGTGCCGACGCTGTCGCCCGAGGAGGCGGCCGACCTGATCGTGCAGGCGATCGTGTACAAGCCGGTGCGCATCGCCACCAAGCTCGGCATCTTCGGCCAGGTGGTGCACGCGTTGGCACCGCGCGTGGCGCAGATCATCATGAACACGGCGTTCCGCATGTTCCCCGAATCGGAGGCCGCGAAAGGCGCGAAGGAGCCCGAGAAAACCAAGCCGACCGCCGATCAGATCGCGTTCGCCAACCTGATGCGCGGGATCCACTTCTGACGCAGCTCACAGCCGGATCGGCAGCGAGCGGATGCGCTTCCCCGTCAGCCTGGCGATCGCGTTGCACACCGCCGGCGCGATCGGCGGCGTGCCGGGTTCGCCGATTCCGCCCAGATGCTCGAGGCCGGACTCGACGATGTGCACGTCGATGCGCGGTGTGTCCGCCATGCGCAGCATCGGGTAGGCGGGAAAGTTGGCTTGCTCGACGCGGCCGCGCTTGACGCTGATCTCGCCGTACAAGGCAGCGGTCAGTCCGAACACGATTCCGCTTTCCATCTGTGCGGCGACGATGTCCGGGTTCACCGCAAAGCCGCAGTCCACCGCGCAGGTGACGCGGCGCACGCGTGGCGCGCCGTCGGTGATCTGCACCTCGGCCACCTGCGCGACGATGGAGCCAAAGCTCTCGGCGATCGCCACGCCGCGCGCCACCCCGGCCGCAGGCGGCGTGTACCAGCCGGATTTCTCGGCCACGACTTCGAGCAGCCGGCGAAAGCGCGGCTGATGACGCAGCAGCGCCAAGCGGTAAGCGATGGGGTCCTCGCCAGCGGCGGCCGCGCATTCGTCGATGAACGACTCGGTGAAGAACGCGTTGTACGAGTGGCCGACGCTGCGCCAGTAGCCGACTGGAACCGGCGCGTGAGCGAGCACGTGTTCGACGACGCGATTGGGAAGCGCGTACGGCAAATCGAACGCGCCCTCGACCGTGGTCTTGTCCTTCATCAGGTCGGAGGCCGCCGCCGGCAGCAGCCGCGCGGTGAGCGCCCCGGTGCACGACTGGCTGACGATGCGGTTGTGCCAGGCGACGATCGCGCCGTCGTCGCCGAGGGCGGCGCGAAAGCGCGCCGCGGCCATCGGCCGGTACACGTCGTGCGTCATGTCCTCTTCGCGCGACCAGATCAACTGCACCGGCGTATCCGGCAGGCGGCGCGCAATCGTCACCGCCTGCACGACGACGTCCATTTCGGCGCGCCGTCCGAAGCCGCCGCCCAGATACGGCGTGTGCACGGTGACTTTGTCCGCATCGACGCCGGCGGCGCGCGCGGCGAACCACTTGACCAGGGTCGGCGCCTGGCTGCCGACCCACACCTGGCAGGTGCCGGCGCTGCGCACGACCGCGGTGCAGTTCATCGGCTCCATCGTCGCGTGCGCCAGATACGGCACGAAGTAGTCGGCCGCAAGCTGCGTGCGCGCGCCGGCGAAGCCGGCGGCGAGGTCGCCGGCGCGGTCGTACACGCGCGCCTCGCCCGTCGCGAGCAGTTCTTCGTAGCGGCTGCGCAGCGCGGCGGTGTCGAAGGTCGCGTGCTGCCCTTCGTTCCAGGTGATGCCCACCTCGCCCAGCGCGCTCTTCGCTTGCCAGTAGTGTTCGGCCACCACCACCACCGCGGCGGCCGACGTGCTGGTGGCAGGGATGTCGAACACGGCGCGCACGCCGCGGCGCGCCTTGGCCTTGGCGGCGTCCATTTTCGCCAGCGAGCCGCCGAACACCGGGCACTGCGCGATCGCGGCGTAGACCATGCCCGGCACGCGCGTGTCGATGCCGAAGATGGCGCTGCCGTCCACCTTGGATGCGAGGTCCAGCCGCCGCTGCGGCTTGCCCAGCAACGTGAACCGCGCCGGACCCTTCGGCGCGACGTCCCGCGGGACCGTGAGCTTGGCCGCGTCGAGCGCCAGTTCGCCGAAAGTGGCGCGCCGCCCCGTTGCCTTGTGCTCGATCACGCCGCCAGCGACCGATAGCGCGTCCGGTGCCACACCGAAACGCGCGGCTGCCGCCTGCAGCAGCATGGCGCGGGCCACCGCGCCGGCCTGCCGCATCGGCCCCCACGCGTCGCGCACGCTGGTCGAGCCGCCGGTGGCCTGCACCCCGAGCACTTCGCCGAACTTGAACTGGGTCAGGCGCATCAGCCGGGCGATGGCGCCTTCGTCGTCCGGGCGGAACGGCACGGCGTCGCCCAGCAGGGTGGCGTTGGCATAGACGGGATCGATCGGTGCCTGCTCGAAGCGCACCTGCGCGGGATCGGCGTCCATCTCCTCCGCCACGATCAGGGCCAGCGTCGAGGCGATGCCTTGCCCCATTTCCTGGCGCGGTACCTGCACGGTGATCGTGCCGTCGGTGGCGAGCTTGATCCACGCGGTCAAAATGGCCTCGCCGCTGCCGGCGCGCAGGGCGGCCGGGGCGGTCAAGCGGTCGCGCGGTCGGTAGAAGCGATACGCCCCGATCGCAAATGCGCCGCCGGCCACGCCGGCCGCGATCAGAAAAGCGCGCCGGCGTCGGCTGCGCGGTGCCGCGGAGGTGGTGCCGTTCATGCGCGCCTCCGACTCAGACTTTCGATGCGCCGGCCGCGGCGTGGATCGCACGCCGTATGCGCGGGTAGGTGCCGCAGCGGCAGATGTTGGTGAGCGCGGCGTCGATGTCGGCATCGCTCGGTTTCGGATTGAGCTTCAACAGCGCCGCCGCCGCCATGATCATGCCGGACTGGCAATAGCCGCACTGCGGAGCCTGCGCGTCCAGCCAGGCCCGCTGAAGCGGATGCAGCGTGCCGTCGGGCCGCCGCAGTCCCTCGATCGTGACGACCTTCTTGCCCGCGCAGGCGGCCACCGGCACCACGCACGCGCGCACCGGTTGGTCGTCCAGGTGCACCGTGCAGGCGCCGCACACGGCCACGCCGCAGCCGTACTTGGTGCCGGTGAGCCCCAGGTGGTCGCGCAGCACCCACAGCAGCGGGGTGTCGCCGTCGACGTCGACCTGCACCGCCCGGCCATTCACCGATAGACCAATCATGCCTTTCTCCCTTTCTTCGCATCGGCGCACCAGGCCGACAACAACGTTTCCAGGACCATGCGCAGCATGGGCTCGAACTCGACGCGCAAGCGCGCGTGCAGTTCCGGGTCGCTGCGTAAGACCGTGGCCACCTTGGGGGCCGGCTCGGCGAGCTGGCCGATTCCGATCAGCAGCGCGTGCGTGACCAGCAGCACCTGTTCGCCGCGACCGCGCAGCGCGGGCACGGCCCGTTCGACGAGTGCCGCCCCGTCGGCGAGAAACTGGGCCAGAAAGCGCTTGAACCACAACAGGTCCGGTGCCGGCACGTTGGTCTCCAGGGTCGAGTGCAGCCGCGCCAGCAGCGCGCGCAGCGTCGGCGCCTGCGCCAGTGACGCCGCCAGGTGGCGCGCCAGCGACGCTGCGTCGGCCGCCCCGCCGTCGAGCCGATGCCGCAGCGCGTCCATCCACTGCATCAGCTCGCGCGCCAGCAGCGCGAGGAACAGCGCCTCGCGGGTGGCGAAGTAGGTGTAGGCGGACGCTTTGGCCAGGTTCGCCTGCCGCGCCACGCCGGCGACGGTGATCGCGTCGAACGGCAGCTCGCGCAGCAGCCGCTGCGCCGCCGCGAGCAGGTGTTCGCGCCGCAGCGTCTTGGCCTCGAGGCTGCGCGCGCGCCGGTTGCCGAGCGGCGGTTGGCGCGCGCCGGTGCGGCGGCGCTGCCTTGCGGCAACCGATAACCGACTCATGGTCGGAAATTAGCCGTCCCGCGGTCGGTCGGTCAAGCGACCGGGCGCCGCGCGCGGCGCCGGTGTGGCGGGCGGGGCCGCCTGCGCCGCGGCGCGCCCGACGGTGGCCGCCGCCGCGGCGCGACGGACGTAAACTGCGCACATGGCCAACGCCGACCCGATCGTCTCGATCCGCGACCTGCATTTCGCGTACGACGGCCGGCCCGTGCTCGACGGGCTGACGCTCGACGTGCCGCGCGGCAAGCTGGTGGCGATCGTCGGCGAGTCCGGCTGCGGCAAGAGCACGCTGCTGCGGCTGATCGGCGGCCAGTTGCGGCCCGCGCGCGGCGAGGTGATCTTCGACGGCCAGCGCGTGCACCGGCTCGACACCGAGGGCCTTTATCGGCTGCGGCGCCGCATGGGCATGATG
The DNA here is from genome assembly GCA_021823635.1 of Pseudomonadota bacterium. Classification (GTDB taxonomy): domain Bacteria; phylum Pseudomonadota; class Gammaproteobacteria; order Burkholderiales; family Burkholderiaceae_F; genus JAKANT01. The sequence goes on along the minus strand of JAKANT010000017.1, from coordinate 7,093 downwards.
TTCCAGCAAAGCGGCCTGTTCACCGACCTGTCGGTGTTCGACAACATCGCCTTTCCGTATCGCGAGCACACGCGCCTGCCGGAGCCGATGATCCGCGATCTGGTGCTGATGAAGCTGCAGGCGGTCGGGCTGCGCGGCGCGTTCCGGCTGATGCCGGACGAGCTGTCCGGCGGCATGACGCGGCGCGTGGCGCTGGCGCGCGCGATCGCGCTCGACCCGCAGCTGATCATGTACGACGAACCGTTCGCCGGGCTGGATCCGATCTCGCTGAACGTGATCGCCGACCTGATCCGGCGCCTGAACGATGCGCTCGGGGTGACGTCAATCGTCGTCACCTACGACGCCGCCGAGGCGCTCGCCTGCGCGGACTACGTCTACCTGATGGCCGATGGCCGCATCGTCGGACACGGCACGCCGGCCGCAATCCGCGCCAGCGCCGATCCGTACATCCATCAGTTCGTGCACGCCGAGCCCGATGGTCCGGTGGCATTCCGCTACCCGGCCCGGCCGTACGAGGAAGAACTCGGACTGGTCGCGGGCGGCGGCGCGCCGCGCCGTTGATGGCCGCTCCTGCCGCCTCGGACGGCCGCGAGGCAACGCCCAGCGCTTGGGCGCCGCTGGCGCAGCCCGTGTTCCGCATGCTGTGGCTCACCTGGCTGATTGCCAACGTCTGCCTGTGGATGAACGACGTGGCCGCCGCCTGGCTGATGAACTCGCTCACCGCCTCGCCGGCCATGGTGGCGCTGGTGCAGACGGCGTCCACGCTGCCGGTGTTCCTGCTCGGGCTGCCGAGCGGTGCGGCCGCCGACATCCTGAACCGCCGGCGTTGGTTCATCGCCACGCAGTTCTGGGTCGCATTCAACGCGGTCGTGCTGGCGGGCGTGCTTGTCGCCGGCTGGCTGAGTCCGGCGCTGCTGCTGCTGTTGACGTTCGGCAACGGCATCGGGCTGGCGCTGCGCTGGCCCGTGTACGCGGCGATCGTGCCGGAACTGGTGCCGCGCCGTGACCTGCCGGCCGCGCTCGCCTTGAACGGCGTGGCGGTGAACACCTCGCGCATCGTCGGCCCGCTGATCGCGGGCGCCATTCTCGCCAGCTTCGGCGGCGTGTACGTGTTCTTGGCCAACGCGGTGCTGTCGCTGGCGGCGGCGCTGATCGTGATGCGCTGGCGCTCGGAGCAGAAAGTCAGCGTGCTGCCGGGCGAGCGCTTCGTCGGCGCGATGCGCGTCGGCGTGCAATACGTCGCGCAGTCGCGGCCGATGCGCATCGTGCTGGCGCGCGTGGCAGTGTTCTTCCTGCAATCGACCCCGCTTTTGGCGCTGGCGCCGATCCTGGCCACGCGACTGCAGGGGGGTGCCGGCACGTTCACGTTGCTATTGGCTGCGCTCGGGGTGGGCGCCATCGTCGCGGTGGCGCTGCTGCCGCGGCTGCGCATGCGCATGACGCGCGACCGCATGGTGCGCGACGGGTCGATCGCGCAGGCGATCGCGATGGCCGCGGTCGGGTTCGCGCCCAACGTCTACGTCGCGCTGCCGGCCATGCTGATCGCCGGGGCGGCCTGGATCACCGTGGCCAACACGCTCACCGTCTCGGCACAACTGGCGCTGCCGGACTGGGTTCGCGCGCGCGGCATGGCCCTGTACCAGATGGCGCTGATGGGCGCGGCCGCGGCAGGTGCCGCCATCTGGGGTCACGTCGCCGAATGGCTCGACGTTCCGCTGACGCTGGCGGCCGCGGCCGCCGCGGGGCTGGCCGCGCTGGTCGCGCTGCGCCGTCTGTCGGTCGGAACGGATGCCGACATCGACCTGACGCCGGCGCGTCTGCTCGAGGAGCCGACGCCGGCCTTTCCGATCGAGCACGACAAGGGGCCGGTACTGGTGACGATCGAATACGAAATCGACCCCGCGCGCGCCGAGGAATTCGTGGCCGTGATGCGCGAGACGCGCGCCAACCGGCTGCAGAAAGGCGCGTTGTCGTGGGGCCTTTTTCACGACATCAGTGCCCCGACGCGCTATCTCGAATATTTCCTGGACGAGTCGTGGGCCGACCATCTGCGCCGCTTCGAGCGCATGACCGCTGCCGACCTGGCGCTACGCGAACGGCGTCTGGCGCTGCACGTCGGCCGCGAGCCGCCGAAGGTCACGCGCTACGTGGCCGAGTCGATCGCGCGGTGAACGAATCGCGCCGGCGCATGGCCTAAGCCTTTGCGATGTTGCGGCGCCGATTCGCTGGCGCCGCAACAAGGGGCAGAATTGGCGCGGCCGCTGGCTCACGAGGCCGGGCGGCCGTGAAAGGCAGGCAGCGATGACCATCGTCGCCCGCTTCGAGATCGAATACACACAGTACCTCGATCATCGCGGCAACATCGTTCGTCCGATGCCGGCGTTCGCCCGCGAGTCGCGCGCGTTGATCGAAGCGGCGCGCGCACGCACGCTCGCGCCCGAGCAACTTCGCGGCGCGACGATTCTGCTATCGAATTTCGGGCCGGTCGGAGGCCGCTACGCCACGCCGATCGTCGTGCCGCCGGCGGTGGCCATCCTGGGGGCGGGCCGCATCGCGCTCGCGCCGGTCGCGCTCGAAGACGGCGGCGTCGTGGCGCATCGCGTGCTGCCGCTGTCGCTCACCTTCGATCACCGCGCGGTGACCGGCGGCGAGGCGGCGCGGTTTCTGAATGCCGTGATCGCCGACCTGCAACGGCCGGCCTGATCGGCACCGGGGCCGCTGCCTTTCAGGCCGCCGCGGTCTCGACGAGCTCGGCGAGCGCGCGCCAGACGCGCGCGTCCTCGACCATCGCCAGATGGCCGACACGGTCGAACACGACGTGCCGCGTGCCGGGGATCAAGGCGCTTGCGCGCGGAACGATCATGTTGTCGTCGCGCGAGGCCAGGCACACGAACTTGGCCCTCGGCGCGGCCGTCAGCGCGGCCTGAAGCGCCGCCATGTAAGCGCCGCCGCGCGCCATCTGCCGTGCGTTCACGCCGTGGCCGAGGCGGCCGAGGACGGTGCCGGCGTGCGGCGAACCGATCGTGATCGCGCGCGCGACGTGTTCGTCGCCGTGCTTGCGCAGGTACGCGCGGATCGCGATGCCCCCCATGCTGTGCCCGATCAGCACCACGCGCGCCGCACCCGACGCGGCGCGCAAGCGTTGCACCGCGGACGCGATCGCATCGGCGTAGGCATCGATCGGAGCGAACACCGGCTGCAGGTTGACGGTGGCGACGTTGCAATGCGCGAGCGCGCGGCTTGCGAGCAGCGGCCGCCACACCGCGCGATTGCACAGGTAGCCGTGCACCAGCAGCACGGCGGGGCGGTGCGGATCGCGTTCGATCGGCGGCTCCGGGAAAGTCGCGCGAAAGGGCTGCTCGAACAAAAACATGCGCCATGAAACCCCGACCTCGCGCGCATAGACGGCGAGCACGTGAGCGGCCGTGGCGCGCGGTGCGCGCGGATCGAGGGCAGCGGCGAGCGCGAATTCGATCGCCAGCACGACGGCCGCGAGGGCAAACGGCAGCAGCACGCCGACTGCCCACGCCCAGCCGCGCGCCTGCGCAGGCAGCAGCCACGCGGCCAGCAGGGTGCCGATGACGACCATTGCCGTCAGCCACAGGCGCAGCAGCGTCGAGGCTTTCATGCGGGCACGGCGAGCGCCGGGTCGATATCGATCGCATCCCAACGCTTCTGTGTGAACGGATGGCGGCCGTAGCCGATCACCCACGGCTGCACCAGGTCGTTGGCGATGCGGTGCACGTGGAATTTGTACGGCATGTAAGCGGCGAGCAGGCGCGCCGCCTCGCGCAGCACCGCCAGGCGCTCCGGCCCGTCGGGCAGCCGGCGGCTGCGATCGTAGAGCCGGTCGTAGGCGGGCAGGCGGAAGCGCGCATCGTTCGTCTGCTCGACGTTGCCGCTGTAGCCGAAGCCGAAGAACACGTCCGGATCCGGCTCGCCGGCCTGCCAGCCGAACCCCCACATCATCAGCTTGCCTGCGAGCGACTGCTTCAGCAGCTCCGGCCACTGCGCGACGCGAAAGGTGACGCGCACGCCGATCGCATCGAGATACCGTTTCCACAACTCGTTTTGCTTGCGGTCCAGTTGGCTCGGGCTGGACGCGATCTCGAGCGCGAGCGGCGAGCCGTCCGGCCGTTCGCGCCAGCCGTCGCCGTCGCGGTCCAGGTAGCCGTACGTGTCGAGCAGCGCGCGCGCGGCGGCGCGGTCGAAGGCCGACAGCGTTGTCGCGAACGCCGGGTCATAGCCGAATGCGTTCGGCACGAACGGCGACTGGGCCACGATGGCCTGGCCCTTGTAGTGCAGCCGTACGAACTCCTCGCCGTCGAAGGCGAGCGACACCGCGCGCCGCAGCGCCACGTTTTCCGGCGCGTAGCCGCCGACCATCGGGTGCTCGAGATTGAAGTAGGTGACCGTGACGTCGGCGAGCGGCGTACGCGCCAGCCGCACACCGCGCCGCGCCAGATGCGGGGCCAGGCGGCCACCGGGCGCGGCGAGATCCTGGAAGTCGGTCGGCACCGCGAGCAGATCCAGCTCGCCCTGCATGAACGCCAGCCAGCGCGGCTGGCTTTCCTCGATGATCGAAATCTCCACGCGGTCCACCAGCGGCAGCCGGCGGCCGTGCAGGCGTTGCGCCTCGGCCGTCAGTTGCGCCTCCTCGGCGGGCGGCTGCGCCGCGTAGCGCTTGTCGCGGAAATGCGGGTTGCGCTCGAGCACGATCTTCGACGAGCGGCGCCACGCGGCGAGCCGGAACGGCCCGGTGCCGACCGGATGCTCGGCGACGCGGTCGCCATAGCGCTCGACCACCTCGCGCGCGACCGCGCCGAACGGCTGCGCGGCGGTCAGCATCTGGTGAAAGCGCGGGCTCGGCTCGGCGAACTTCAGTTGCAGCGTATAGCGGTCGAGCGCGCGCAGCCCTTCGACCTCGCGGTCGTAGTCGAACGGGCGCTTCTCGCGCAGCGCCGCGGCGCGCAGTTCGTTCAGACCCAGCAGGCCGGCGCCCTCGACCAGGTGCAGGTTCTGGCTCTTCCAGCGCGGATCGAAGATGCGCTTCCACGAATACACGTAATCGTGCGCCGTCAGTTCGCGCGCCTTGCCGCCGAAGGCCGGATCGGCGGCGAAGTGGATGCCGGGGCGAATTCGGATCGTCAGCGTGCGGAAGTCGCTCGACAGCTCCGGCATCCCCGCCGCGGTGTTGGGCCGGATGCGCGGCGGGCGCGCCAGCGGGTCGTACTCGTACGGTGCCTCAAAGATGTGTTCGTTGACCGTGCCCGAATACAGGTCCTGCGACTGCACCGGGTCGAAGCCGGTCTCTGCGACCGGAAACGCGACGCGCAGCGTCTTGACGGAACCGGCTTGCGCGGGCCACGCGGCTGCCGCGAGCGTGGCCGCGCTGGCGGCGAAAAAGCGACGGCGGCCGCGCGCGCTCCGATCAGCCGACTTCGCGCGCCAGGAGATCGACATCGATGTCCAGGTACTTGAAGAAATCGCGCGTGTACGGATGGCGCCGGAAGCCGATCACCCACGGGTGCGCCATCGAATTGATGAAGCGGTGGCCGTGGAACTTGTACGGCATGTAGGCCACCAGCAGCCGCTTCATCTCGCGCATGATTGCCAGCCGCTCGGGGCCGTCGGGCAGCGCGCGCTGGCGCTCGAACAGTTCGTTGTAGCGGGGCAGGTCGAAGCGCGCGAGGTTGGCCCCGCCTTTGGCCGGCCCGTAGCCGAGCTCGAAAAACGTCTCGCCGTCCGGCGCGCCGGCGCTCCAGCCCAGCCCCCAGATCTGCAGCTTGCCGGCGCGCGCCTGTTTCAATTGCTCCGGCCACTGGTTGACTTCGAAGCTCATGCGCACGCCGATCGCGTTCATGTGCTTCTTCCACAGCTCGTTTAACTGGCGCGAGAACTGGTCGGACTGGGTGGCGTACTTCAGGTGCAGCGGGCGGCCGTCCGGCAGCTCGCGCCAGCCGTCGCCGTCGCGGTCGACATAGCCGAAGGCGTCGAGCAGCGCTTTCGCGCGCGCGCGGTCGAACTGCCCCATTTCACTCACGAAGTCCGGCTCGTAGCCGAAGGTATTCGGCGGCACCGGCGACTGCGCCACCAGCATCTGGCCGCGCCGCACGAGCCGCACCTCCTCGTCGATGTCGTAGGCGAGCGCGATCGCCCGCCGCAGCGCCACTTTCTCCGGCGCGTAGCCGCCGACCACCGGGTCTTCCATGTTGAAGTAGGTGACGATGATGTCCGGGCTGATCAGGCGGTCGAGCGTGATGCCGCGGCGCGCGAGACTGGGCGCCAGTTGCCCGTTCGGCGCCGCCAGGTTCAGGAATTCGCCCGGCGTGCCCAGGTCGAGGGTGCCATTCAGAAAGGACAGCCACGCCGGCTGCGCGTCTTCGATGATCGAGATCTCCACGCGGTCGATCAGCGGCAGCTTCTTGCCGCGCATCGCGCGCGCGATCGCCTGGCTGCGGGCATCGTCCTCAGGCGGCTGCGCGTCGTAGAACTCGTCGCGGTAACCGGGGTTCTTCTCCAGCGCGATGAACGAGGCGCGGCGCCATTGCACGAGGCGGTACGGCCCGGTGCCGACCGGGTGCGCCATGATGTCGTTGCCGTAGGTCTGCACCACCTCGCGCGCCACCGCGCCGAACAGGCGCGCGTCGGTGAAGTTGTAGGCGAAGCGCGGATCGGGCTGCTCGAGCCGGATGCGGAACGTGTAGCGGTCCAGTACGCGCGCGCCTTCGACCTCGCGGTCGTAGTCGAAACGACCGCTGGCCTGCGCCTCCTTGCGCAGCTCTTCCAGCCCCAGCGGGCGCGTCTTCGCGATGTACGCGTACAGCGGGCTCTTCCAGCGCGGATCGAACACGCGCTTGAACTGGTAGACGTGGTCGGCGGCCGTGAGCTCGCGCCGCCGGCCCTTGAAGGCGGGATCGTCGGCGAAGTAGATGCCGGGCCGGATGCGCACCGTATACACGCGAAAGTCTTCCGAGACCTCCGGCAGCGCCGCCGCGGTCTTGGTGCGCAGCACGACCGGGCGCGCCAGGAAGTCGTACTGCAGCGGCGTGTCGATGATGTTGGCGATCACGTAGTTCGAGTACAGGTCCGA
>JAKANT010000414.1 GCA_021823635.1 Pseudomonadota bacterium | reverse complement strand
GTGTCGCCCGCGGCGCGCAGCAGGTCGCCCCACACTTCGGCCAGCACCGCCACGCTGCCGGCCAGCAGCGCGACGTAAAGCGCGGTCTGCGACAGGTCCCCCGGCGAAAGCTCGCCGGCGAACACGGCCTGCACGCCGCCGTAAAGCCCGTAGAGCAGCGAGCCGAACACGCCGATGATCACGAATGCGGTCAACGCCGCGCGCGTGCCGGTGCGGCGGACCGAGGTGGCGAACGCGCGTTCGTTGGCGTCGTGGAAGCGGCGCGCTTCGGCCTGCTCCTGCGTGAAGCTCTGCACCACCGGGATCGCGTTCAGGACCTCGGCGGCGATGCCGCTCGTGTCGGCGATGCGGTCCTGGCTGGCGCGCGACAGCCGGCGCACGCGGCGGCCGATCACCACCGCAGGCGCCACCACCAGCGCGATGATCGCGAGCACGGTCAGCATCAGGCGCGGGCTGGTGGCGATCAGCATCGCCACCGCGCCGGCGCCGATCACGGTGTTGCGCAGGCCCATGGAGATGCTGGAGCCCACCGCGTTCTGGATCACGGTGGTGTCGGTGGTCAGCCGCGACAGCACTTCGCCGGTCTTCAGCGTCTCGAAGAACTGCGGGCTCTGCGTCAGCACGTGCGCATAGACCGCCTGGCGCAGGTCCGCGGTGACGCGCTCGCCGATCCAGGTCACCATGAAGAAGCGCGCGGCGGTGAATACGCCCAACGCCACCGCCACCGCGAACAGCAGCGCGAAATGCTCGCGCACGAGCGCCAGACGTTCCACGGTGGAAAGCTCGGCCGGCGCGGCCAGGCCGCGGTCGACCAGCAGCTTGACCGCGAATGGCGCGGCGAGCGTGGCCGCCGCCGCGGCGAGCAGGAAAACGAGGGCGAGCGCGATGCGGCCCCGGTACGGCCGCAGAAAGGGCAGCAAGGCCCGCAGCGCGCGTACGGACCTTGCGCCGCCGGGTGCAACGGCGCTGTCTGCGCGTGCAGCCGGGGCGGCCTGCGCGCTCACAGCACCGCCCGCAGCATGCCGATGCCGGCGCCCAGGGCGAGCGCCAGCGCCGCCGCCAGCGCGATCGTGAACGCGGGGCCGCGGCGTTTCGGATCCCTGGCATAGGCCACCGCATACCACGTGCGCGCGGCCAGCCACAGCGCGCCGAGCGCGCCGGCGAAATTCGGATCGAGCAGCAGCGCGCACAGCCACAGCGCCGGCAGGAACGCGACCGCGTTTTCCAGCGTGTTCATCTGGATGCGGTACGCGATCTCGAACTGCGGGTGTCCGGCGGTGGCCGGCGCGCGCACGCCGTACTTGCCGCGCGCATAGGCGACAAAGGCCGCGCAGGAAAACAGCAGCGCGACGGTGGCGAGCGTGACGGCGGCCGGGGCGAGCAGGGCGTTCACGAATCGATGCGGCGGCGGACGCGAGGCGCGCATGTTAGTGCCACTGCCTGACAACTTTGGCGCCAACGGTGCCCGCCGCGCCTACCGCCGCGCCAAGAACGCTTCGACGCGCGCCTGCGCGTTGGCGCGGATGTTCATGTAGAAGAGGTTGTAGTCGAAGTCGTGGTAGTTGCCGGCGGCCGTCAGTGCGTCGCTGAACCCGGCGCGCCTGGAAGGCGCGATGTCGATTCCCAGCAGGCCATTGCGGCAGGCGGCGCCGGTCAGTTGGGCGACCGTAGCCGGCAGGGGCTCGCCCGGCGCCGGACGGGGCAGCGCGCCGAGGTTGGACTCGGGGCCGGCGCTCGAGTCGAGCCGCCAGTCGAGCGGATTCACGCACACGAGCGGGCGGCCGGCGATCGGCTGGTAGCGGCCGTCCAACCACGTGGTGGCGCGCAACCGGCGCCGCGGGTCGTCGCTTCCGGCCTGCACGCTGTTCCATGCAACCAGGCAGCCGGTCTGTGTCGGCGTGCGGCACACCGGCAGTCCGTAGGCTTCGATCTCCAGCGGAACCGTGCCGCCCACGACGTACGCGGCGACCAAGCGCGCGGCGCGCGCCGTGCCGACGATTCGCTGCAAAAGCAGGCGCAGCGCATGCAGCGATCCCTGGCTGTGGCCGGCGACGATGAACGGGCGGCCGCCGTTGCGGCGCTCGACGAAGTCCTCGAAGGCGCGCACCACGTCGCCGTACGCGCGGTCGATCGCGCCGTAGGCATCGGCCGATTCGTCGAGAAACGCCGCCAACGTCGCCTGCCGGTAGCGCGGCGCGAACACCCGGCAGCAGGCGTCGAAACTGCTCGCCTGCATGCGCAGCACGCCTTCGGTCAGGCGCCGCTCGGTTTCGCCCGCTTCGTCGAAGCGGGCATTCCACGAGCGCCGCGACAGGTAGGTGGTCGGGTGGATGAAGAAGACGTCGGCCGGCGGGATGTTGCCGCCGTCGCCTATCGACGGAGCCGCAAGCCAGGCGCGCGCATCGCGGTAGTCGGGCGCCGGCGGCGCGGCTTCGTCGGCCAGGGCGTGCATCGGGCGCACGAGCGCGGCGATGGCCTGTGCGCCGGCGGCAGGCGGCAGCAGCGCGCAAAGCGCAATCGCGATCGCACGCAGTGCCGGTTTCATGGGCCCCGCAATCTACGCCGCATCGCTGCCGCCCGTTGCGGCGGCACCTGCGGAGCGCGCCCCCGCGCTCGGGCACAATGCGCGCCACCGCGCGCGCGGCCAGTGGCGGCCGG
>JAKANT010000016.1 GCA_021823635.1 Pseudomonadota bacterium | reverse complement strand
TCGATCGTGAACACCACGCCGGAGGCGCCGAGGTCGCTGCGCACCATCCGCTGCACCCCGGCCGACAGCGCGACCTCCGCGTGGGTGAAGCCCTTGTGCACGCGGTACGCGATCGCGCGGTCGTTGTACAGCGACGCGAACACGTGCTTGATGCGGTCGAGCACGGCGTCGATGCCGACCACGTTCAGATAGGTCTCCTGCTGGCCGGCGAACGAGGCGTCGGGCAGATCTTCGGCGGTCGCGCTGGAACGCACCGCCACCGAAATGTCCGCGCCGTCGCCGCGCAGCCACGCGTACGCGTCGCGGATCTCGCGTTCCAGCGCCTCGGGCAACGGCGCCGTGACCACCGCGGCGCGGATCGCGGCGCCCGCTTCGGCGAGCGCGCGCACGTCGTCGACGTCGAGCGCGGCCAGACGGGCGTTGATCTTCTGCGTCAGGCCGTTGGCCTCGAGAAAGTCGCGAAACGCCTCGGCGGTGGTGGCAAAGCCGTCTGGCACGCGCACGCCTTGCCCGGCCAACTGGCTCAGCATCTCGCCCAGCGACGCATTCTTGCCGCCGACGACCGCGACGTCCGTCATCCGCAAGCGGCTGAACGGAACGACGTACCTGCCTCGTTGCATTTCTTCTCCCGCCGTCGCGCGGCGACGCCTGTGCAAAAATCGCACGCATTGTAACGACCCGTCCTTGGCCGCCGATGCCGGATCGCATGTCAGGCCCCGCCGAACGCACGGTGTTCTACGTCTCCGACGGCACCGGCATCACCGCCGAAACGATGGGCCATTCGGTGATGACGCAGTTCGAATCGCTGCGCTATCGCAAGGAACGCATTCCGTTCGTCGATTCGCCCGACAAAGCGCGCGAAGCGGTGGCCCGCATCAACGAGGTCGGGCGCCGTGACGGCAAGCGGCCGATCGTCTTCTCCACGCTGGTCGATCCGGCGGTCAACGCGCAGTTGAAGCATGCCGACGCGTTGATCCTGGACCTGTTAGAATCGTTCGTCGTGCCGCTGGAGCAGGAGCTGGGCATCAAGTCGAGCCACTCGATCGGCCGTTCGCACACGATCGCAGACTCGGAAAACTACAAGCACCGGATCGAGGCGATCAACTTCGCGCTCGCGCACGACGACGGGCAGTCGGCCAAGGGGCTCGCCTCGGCCGACGTGATCCTGATCGGGGTGTCGCGCAGCGGCAAGACGCCGACCAGCCTGTACCTGGCGATGCAGTACGGCATCAAGGCCGCCAACTACCCGCTGATTCCGGAGGACTTTGAACGCGGCGAACTGCCGTCCGCGCTGCCGCCGCACAAAGCGAAGCTGTTCGGCCTGTCGATTTCGCCGGAGCGGCTGGCCGAAGTGCGCCACGAACGGCGCCCAAACAGCCGCTATGCGGCGCTCGACAACTGCCGGTACGAGGTGGCGGCGGCCGAGCAGCTGATGCGGCGCGAAGGCATCCGCTGGCTGTCGTCCACCACCAAGTCGATCGAGGAGATCGCCGCGACCGTGATCCAGCAGCTCGGCCTGGAGCGGCGCACCGTCTGAGGCGTCAGCGGTACATCCAGTCGCGCGTCAGCGGCAAGTCGGTCGGCCCCGGCTGGGTCTGCTTGCTGCCGAGCAACTGGTAGATGTTGATCCAGTTCTGCGCGAAGCCGTGGCTGCAGCCGGCCAGATACGCGCGCCAGATGCGCAGCGTCTTTTCGTCCACGCTGCGCCGCGCCTCGTCGAGCCGCGCCTCCAGACGGTTCGACCAGTGCTGGAGCGTCTTCGCGTAGTGCATCCGCAGGCTCTCGACGTCGACCACCTCGAACCCCTGCCCGGCCATCTCGCGCAGCGCAAGGCTCACGTGCGGCAGCTCGCCGTGCGGAAACACGTACTTGCCGATGAAGTCGCCGACACCGGAGCCGACCGGGCGGCTGTCGATGTCGGTCGAGGTGATGCCGTGGTTCAGAAACAGCCCGCGCTCGCGCAGCAGCTCGCGCACGACGCCGAAATAGGTCCCGAGATTGCGCAGGCCGACGTGCTCGAACATGCCCACACTGGCCACCTTGTCGAAGCTGGCGGCGCCAAAGCGCGCCGGCGCATCGCGGTAGTCGAGCAGCAGCGCCTGGCAGCGGTCGGCCAGCCCCAGCGCGGCGATGCGCTCGCTCGCCAGCCGCTGCTGGTTTTCGGACAGCGTGATGCCGATTGCCTTGACGCCGTAGTTCTGCGCCGCGTGGATGATCAGGCCGCCCCAGCCGCAGCCGATGTCGAGCAGTCGATCGCCGGCGGCGAGCCGCAACTTGCGACAGATGTGGTCCAGCTTGGCCACCTGCGCTTCGTCGATCGACTCCTCGCCGGTACGGAAATACGCGCACGAATAGACCATGCGCTGGTCCAGCCACAGGCGGTAGAAATCGTTGCCGACGTCGTAGTGGTACGAGATCGCCTGCCGATCCTGCTTCTTCGTATGACGCGACAGCGCCGCCGCCACGCGCGCGCCGACCGGGGAGCCGCCGAGATCGGCCAGCCGTTCGGCCAGGGCCACCGCCTGCAGCATCGGCCCCTCGACGTCGATGCGGCCGTCGACGAAGGCTTCGGCCAGCGCCGCGATCGTCGGCTGCGCCAGCGTGGCGAGCGCCCCTTCGTCGCGGATCGTCAGCGTGATCGAAGCGGGCGCGCCGAAATTGACGCGCTCGCCGTCCGGCAGCACCACGTCGAGCGGCAACGCGTCGCGCGCGCGCGCCGTCTCCGCCAGCCGCAACAGACCTTTCTCGACCGCCTGCGCGGTCACCTTGCGCGTCGTCCTGCCGAACCAGCCTTCTGCCCGCATCGCGTTCGCTCCTCGTTGCGCTCGACGCGCGCATTGTTTCCGCGCGCCTGCGCCGATGCAAGTATGCCGAAGCCCGACGTTTCACCCGACCAACAACTGCCGGCGCCGTTCGAACAGACACACCGCGGCCGCTGCGGCCACGTTCAGCGACTCGACCGCGGCGGCCAGCGGGATTGCAACGCGCCTGTCACATAGCGCCGCCGCCGCCGGCGACAGCCCCGTGCCCTCGGCGCCGACGACCCAGCCCATGCGCGGCGCGCGCAGATCGACCTGCCATAGCGAATCGGCGGCGTGCGCATCGGCGCCCAGCCACGGCCCGCCGAACAGCTCGCGCGCGCGCGCCGGCTCGACGTCTTCGACGATCGACAAGCGCAGGTGCGCCCCCTGCGCCCCGCGCAGCGCTTTCGGCGACCACAGCGCGACCGTTCCGGGCGTGGCGAACACCGTGCGCACGCCGGCCGCCGCCGCCACCCTCAGCAGCGCGCCCGCATTGCCGGGCTCTTGCACGCCGTCGAGCAGCAGGCAATCGCCCTGGCCCGACGGCGCGCTTTGCGGAACGGCGAACACGAGCGCGATCCCGGCGCCGCGCGCGACCGGCGACAGGCGATCGAACAGCGGCGCCGCCAGTTCGTACGCGGGCGTGCCGGCGGCGACGAACGTGTCGATCCAACGCTGCGCATCGGGGCGACGGACTCCGCGGCGCGCCAGCACCGCTTCGATCGGCACGCGCGCGGCCGCCAGTTCGGCGGCCAGGTGCACGCCCTCGGCGATCGTGCGGCGCTCGCCTCGCACCGCGCGCGTCGATTGCGCCAGGCGCAGCCAGCGCTTGAACGTCGCGTTGGCCGCGGAGGCGATCGTCTTCACCGGCGTTGCAGCAGTTCGCGCACCGGCGCGAACGAGCGCCGATGCAGCGGGCACGGACCGAGACGTCGCAGCGCCCGCAGATGCTCGGCCGTCGCGTAGCCGAAATGGCGGGCGAAACCGTAGCCCGGATATTGCACGTCGAGCGCCCGCATCAGCGCATCGCGATGCGTCTTGGCGAGGATCGACGCCGCCGCGATCGCCGGAGTGCTGGCATCGCCGCCGATCAGCGCCTGCGCCGGTATGGCGAGCTCCGGCAGCCGGTTGCCGTCGATCAGCGCGAAATCGGCGGACGGATCGAGCAGCTCGACCGCACGCCGCATCGCCAGCAAGCTCGCCTGCAGGATGTTGAGGCGGTCGATCTCTTCGACCGTGGCCGACGCCACGGCCCACGCCCGCGCGCGCCGCTGGATCGTCGCTGCCAGCGCCTCGCGGCGCGCCGGTGCAAGCTGCTTGGAGTCGCGCAGCCCGTCGATCGGCCTGTGCGGGTCGAGGATCACTGCGGCCGCCACCACCGGACCGGCCAGCGGCCCGCGCCCGGCTTCGTCCACACCACAGACGCGCTCGGGCGCGGCGGCGCGGCCGAACAGGTCGAGATCGTTAGCGTCGACGACTTGCATCGGCAATCGCCTGCGCCACCAGCGCCGGCGTGTCGCGCCGCAAGCTGGCTCGGATGGCGGCGAAGCGCTCGCGCAGTCGCGCGCGGTTGGCGCCGTCTTCCAGTTGTGCCGCGAGCGCCGGCCCGAGCTTGTCTGCGCGCACGTCGCCCTGCACGAACTCCGGCACGACGAACTCGCCGGCCAGGATGTTGGGCAGCCCAAAGTACGGAATCAACGCCTTGCGCCGTGTGATCCACTCGGTCATCCACGGCACCTTGTACGCGATCACCATCGGCCGCCCCAACATCAACGTCTCCAGCGTCGCCGTGCCGCTGGCGACCAGCACCGCATCGGCCGCCTCGAGGCAGTCGTGCGACCGGCCCTCGACCACCGTCACACGCGATCGGTCGAGTTCCGACTGCCCGAGCCAGCGCTCGATCATGGCGCGCAGCGCCCCGTCGGCCGCCGCCACCACCGCGCGCAGCGTCGCCGAGCGCCGCTGCAGCCAGCCGACCGTCTGCAGAAACGGCAGCCCGAGCTGCGCCACTTCGGCGCGGCGGCTGCCCGGCAGCACGGCGATCGTCGGTGCATCCAACGGCATACCAAGCCTCGCGCGCGCCGCGGCCGCGTCCGGTTGCGCGGTGAGCGCCGCCGCCAGCGGATGGCCGACGTAGGTCGCGCGCACCCCGGCGTCCGCGAACAGTTTTTCCTCGAATGGAAAAACGAGCAGGAGGTGATCGACCGCGCGCTTGACCAGCGCGACGCGCCCGGGCCGCCACGCCCAGACGGCGGGGGCCACGAACTGCACGGTGCGCAGCCCCGCCGCGCGCAGGCGCGCCTCGATGCCGAGATTGAAGTCCGGCGCATCCACGCCGACGAACACGTCGGCCCGCCAGCCGAGCGTGCGCTCGATCAGCGCGCGCCGCAGCGCCAGCAGCCGCGGCAGGTGGCGCAAGACTTCCGCGTAGCCGCGCACCGACAGTTCGCGCACGTGCCACCACGCGTCGAAGCCGGCCGCCGCCATGCGTTCGCCGCCGATGCCCGCATACACCCCGCCGACGATGCGTTCGCGCAACGCCGGCAACACCGACGCGGCGAGCAGATCGCCCGAGGACTCGCCCGCCACCATCGCGACACGCGCGCCCATGCGCACGCCCTTCAGCGCACGATGCCGCGGGTCGATTCGCGCACGAACTCCGCCAGCAGGCGCAGGTGCGGCGCATGTTCGGGCGCCTCGGCCGCCTGCGCCAGAAGCTGCTCGACCGCCGCGGCAGCCGTCAGTCCGTCCCGATACAGCGTCTTGTAGGCGCGCCGCAGCGCCGCGATCGCCTCCGCCGTAAAGCCGCGGCGGCGCAGCCCCTCCACATTGAGGCCCCGCGCCTCGGCCGGACTGCCGGCACCCATCACGAACGGCGGCAGATCCTGCAGCAGGATCGAGCCGGCCGCCGTCATCGCGTGCGCGCCGATCTTCACGAACTGATGCACGCCGGTCATACCGCCCAGGATCACCCAGTCGCCGACATGCACATGGCCGGCAAGCTGCGCGTTGTTGGCGAAGATCGTGTGATCGCCGACCACGCAGTCGTGCGCGATGTGCACGTAGGCCATGATCCAGTTGTCGGAGCCGATGCGGGTCACGCCGCGGTCCTGCACGGTGCCGGTGTTCATCGTGCAGAACTCGCGAATCGTGTTGCGGTCGCCGATCACCAATTCGGTGTCCTCGCCCGCGTACTTCTTGTCCTGCGGCGGCCCGCCGAGCGAGCAAAAGCCGTGGATGCGGTTGTCGCGGCCGATCTTCGTGCGGCCCTCGATCACCGTGTGCGGGCCGACGCGGGTGCCGGAGTCGATCGCGACCTGCGCGCCGATCACCGCGTAGGGGCCGATCTCGACATCGGCCGCCAGCCGGGCGCGCGGATCGACGATCGCGGTCGGGTGGATCTGCGCCATCAGCCGGCCTTGCCCGCGATCGAGCGGTAGGCGCACAGCAGTTCGGCCTCGGCGGCCAGCTGGCCGTCCACCAGCGCCCGCGCCGAGTACTTGCCGACCCCGCGCATCTCGCGCACGAGCTGAGCTTCGAGCCGCAACTGATCGCCCGGCCCGACCGGCCGCTTGAAACGCGCGCCGTCGATGCCGGCGAAGTAGTAGACCGCGTTCGCGTCCGGCAGCCGCTCCATCGTCACGAACGACAGGATCGCCGCCGCCTGCGCCATGGCCTCGATGATCAGCACGCCGGGCATCACCGGATAGTGCGGGAAGTGGCCGTTGAACACCGGCTCGTTGATCGAGACGTTCTTGATCGCGACGATGCGTTTGCCCTTCTCAAGCTCCAGCACGCGGTCCACCAGCAGGATCGGGTAACGGTGCGGCAGGTGCTTGAGTACTTCGTGAATGTCCATCATGGCTTTTCCTCGTCGCGCGCGTGGCGCGCCTCGAGCCGGCGCAGGCGCTCGCGCAGCTCGCGCAGATGCCGCACCAGCGCGGCGTTGCGCTCCCACTCGCGGTTCGGCATGAACGGAAACACGCCGGAGTAGAAACCCGGCTCGTTGATCGAGCGCGAGATCAGCGTGCCACCGGAGACGATGACATCGTCGCAGATCGTGATGTGGCCGTGAATCATCGCCGCGCCGCCGAGCTGGCAACGGCGGCCGATGACCGCACTGCCGGCGATGCCGACGCAGCCGGCGATCACGGTGTGCGCACCGATGCGGCAGTTGTGCGCGATCTGCACCTGGTTGTCGATCTTCACACCGTCCTCGATCACCGTGTCGCCCATCGTGCCGCGGTCGATCGTGGTATTGGCGCCGATCTCGACGTCGTCGCCGACGATCACGCGCCCCAGTTGCGGGATCTTCACCCAGCGGCCCGCCAGCGGCGCGAAGCCGAAGCCGTCGGCGCCGATCACCGCGCCGCCGTGCACGATCGCGCGCGCACCGAGCACGCAGTCGGCGAGCACGCGCGCGCCCGGGTGCAGACGGCTGCCGTCGCCGACGCGCGCGCCGCGACCGACGTAGCAGCCGGCGCCGATCCAGCAGCCGGCCCCGACCTGCGCGTCGGCCTCGATCACGGCGCCGGCATCGACGCGGCAGTTGTGGCCGAGACGCGCGCCCGGGTCGATCCACGCTCCGTCGGCGACCTGCGGCTCGAGCGGCGACGCGGGATTCAGGATCTGTGCCGCCAGCGCGAACCACGCATACGGTTGTGCGCACAGCACCGCGTTGGCCGCGGGCTTGACGGTTTCGTAGTCGGCCGCCGACAGCACGACGGCGCCGGCGCGCGTGCTGGCGGCGGTGCGCCGGTAGCGGAGGTTGGCGAGGAAGCTGAGATCGGTGGGCCCCGCGCTCTCTAGGGGCGCCACGGCTTCGATCAGGCAGCCGCCATCGCCGACGACGGTCGCGCTAAGCTGCCCGGCAGCGGCCCGCTCGACCGCGGCGACGAGATCGGCCAGCGTGCGTCCCGCCCGCCGCTCGCCCATCCAGTCACTTGCCGTTGTTCAACGCGCGCAGCACCTTGTCGGTGATGTCCACGCGCGGGCTGAAGTACACGGCGTCCTGAACGATCAGGTCGTACTTCTCCTGCTCGGCGAGCTGGCGCACGATGCGCTGCGCCCGTTCCAGCAGCGCCTGCAGTTCTTCGTTTCGGCGCTGGTTCAGGTCTTCGCGAAACTCGCGCTGACGGCGCTGGAACTCGCGGTCCATCTCGGCCAATTCGCGCTGGCGGCGCGCACGGTCCGATTCGCTGAGCACCGGGCTGTCTTTCTCGAAACGCTCGGCCGCTGCCTTGAGCCGGGCGCCCATGTCCTGCAGATCGCGGTCGCGCTTGGCGAACTCCTGCTCCAGCTTCTGCGTCGCCGCACGCGCCGGCGCCGAGTCGCGCAGGATGCGCTCGGAATTCACGTAGCCGATCTTCAGCTCCTGCGCCGCCGCGGCGCCGCAGGCCAGCGCCGACGCGACGGCCAGTGGCGCCGTGAAGCGAAGCCAACGTCCCATCAACGCTCCCATCAACGAGGCGCGCAATTCTGCCATAGCGATGTCCTCAGAAGCCGGTGCCGATCTGGAATTGAAAGCGCTGCAGCCGGTCGCCGGTTTCCTTCTTCAGCGGATAGGCATAGCTGAGCTTCAAAGGACCGATCGGCGACACCCACGCCAGGCCGAAGCCGGCCGAGTAACGCAGCTCGCCCAGGCGCACGCGCTGCTCGGCGCTCCAGACCTGCCCGCCGTCGACGAACGCCAGCGCGCGCAGCGTGCGATCGGCGCCCGGCAGCGGCGCCAGCGCTTCCAGCGACAGGTTCAGCCGTCGCGTGCCGCCGGTCGGATTGCCGAGCGCGTCGCGCGGCCCGAGCGAACCGCCGTCGAAGCCGCGCACGCTGCCGATGCCGCCGGCGTAGAAGTTCTTGAACAGCGGATACGGTTTGCCGCCGTAGCCGCCGCCGAAACCCAGCTCGAAGTTGCTGGCGAAGGTCAACTTGTTGGTAAGCGGGATGAACTGCTGAAACTGGTAAGTGGCGCGGTAATAGCGCAGGTCGAGCGCCGGCAACGCGCCCTCGACGAAGGCGCGCTGGTAACGGCCTCGGTTCGGCACCAGCAGGTTGTCGCGGCTGTCGCGCGCCCAGCCGATCGTGCCGACCGCAGCATCGGTGCGTTCGCCGAAGTCGTTGACGTACTTCAGGTAGGCGGGCGGACTGAAGTCGGTCAGGCCGATGTCGGTGCCCTCGTAACCGAGGCCGAAGTACACGGTGTCGAACTCTGTGAACGGCACGCCGAAGCGCATCGCGCCGCCGCGCTGCGTGAAATCGACCGTCCCCAGCCCGAGGCGCGCCAGATTCGAGCGGCGCTCGTAAATCTCGGTCGTGCGGCTGATCCCGTCCTGGGTCACGTAAGGATCGGTATGCGTCAGCGACAGCGTCTTGTTGGCGCGGCTGGTGTTGACCTCCAGCGCGATCGACTGCCCGCTGCCCAGCACGTTCTGCTGCGAATACGCAGCCTGCAGCACTACGCGGTCGGTGCTCGAGTACCCGACACCGGCCTGGATGCTGCCGGTCGGCCGCTCCTTGACGTTGAAGTTGACGTCCACTTGATCGAGCGAGCCGGGCACCGCCGGCGTTTCGACGTCCACCTTCTCGAAGAAGCCTAGACGGTCGATGCGGTCGCGCGACAAGCGCACCTTCTCCGAATCGAACCACGCCGATTCGAACTGCCGAACCTCGCGCCGAATGATGTCGTCGCGCGTCGTCGTGTTGCCGGTGATGTTGACGCGCCGCACATACACGCGCCGCCCGGGATCGACCAAGATCGTGAACGCCACTTCGCGCTTGTCGCGGTTCGCCTCCGGGATCGGGTTGGCGGTCGCGAACGCATAGCCGAGCATGCTCAGGCGGTCGGTGATGCGCTTGGAAATCGCGTTCAGCCGCTCGGCGTTGTAGACGTCGCCGGGCCTGACGTCGATCAGCGCCGACAGCTCCTGCTCCAAACCGAGCAGTTCTCCGGCGAGCTTCACGCTCGACACGGTGTAGCGATTGCCTTCGTTCAGGTTGATCGTGATGTAGATGTCTTCCTTGTTCGGGCTGATCGAGACCTGCGTCGATTCGATGTTGAAGTCGAGGTAGCCGCGGTTCAGGTAGAACGAGCGCAGCGATTCCAGGTCGGCGGCGAGCTTCTGGCGCGAGTACTGGTCGCGTTTGGTGTACCAGCTGAACCAGTTCGGTGTGCCCAGTTCCATCTGGTCGCGCAGCGTGCCGTCGGAGAACGCCTGGTTGCCGGTAAAGCGGATCGAACGGATTCGGGCTGGGTCGCCTTCATCGACCGCGATCGCGATGTTGACGCGGTTGCGTTCCACCGGCGTGACGGTGGACTTGACTACGACCGAGAACAGTCCGCGCGCCAGATACTGCCGCTTCAGTTCCTGTTCCGCGCGCTCCAGCAAGGAGCGGTCGAACACGCGCGCCTCGCCCAGGCCCACCTCGCGCAGCGATTTCTTGATCGTGTCCTTGTCGAACTCCTTGACGCCAGTGATGTCGACCTGCGCGATCGACGGCCGTTCTTCGACGATCACCACCAGCGTTTCGCCGTCCACCTCGAGGCGCACGTCCTTGAACAGACCGGTGGCGAACAGCGCGCGAATCGCGGCCACGCCCTTTTCCGGATCGAAGCGCTCGCCGACGCGGATCGGAAGGTACGAGAAGACGGTGCCGGCCTCGGTGCGCTGGATACCCTCGACACGGATGTCACGCACCACGAATTCCTGCGCGTTCGCGGCGGTAGCCGTAAAGGCGAGCGTCAGCGCGGCGGCGAGGCTTCGCCGACGCGCGCGCAAGTGGACCGGGTCGGGCGGAAACGGCGTGTCTTGCAACGGAGATTCAGAACAGCAGCCGGGTCAAGTCGTTGTACAGCGCCAGCGCCGTCAGTAGGAAGAGCAGACCGATGCCGGCGCGTTGCCCCCAATGAACGAGCCATTCAGAGGGCGGGCTGCCTTTGATTATTTCGATCGCATAGTACAGCAAGTGTCCGCCGTCGAGCAGCGGAATCGGCAACAGGTTCAACACGCCGAGGCTGATCGAGACGAGCGCAAGAAAACTCAAATACGCGGCCGCCCCGAGCCGCGCGGTCTGGCCGGCATAGTCGGCGATCGTCACCGGGCCGGACAGGTTCTTCAGCGACGCTTCGCCGACGAGCATCTTGCCCAGCATGCGCAGCGAGAAGACCGCCGTGTCCCAGGTCTTCTGCAGCGCCAATGCCAGCCCTTCCACCGGACCGTAACGCACTTCGACCAGCTGCGGACGTTCGCCGATCTCGGCGCCGATGCGACCGATTTCGCTGCCGTCGGCGTCGCGTGTCGCCACCGGCGTCACCGTCACCGTCAAGCGTTCGCCGTCACGATCGATCACGAACGCGAGCGGCTTGCCGGCAGCGCCGCGCACGCGGTCGATGAGCTCGCGCGCCGACGAAACGGAGCTGCCCTCGATCTCGAGCACGCGATCGCCCGGGCGCAGCCCGGCGGCCTGCGCCGCGCCGCCGTCGCTGACGCGGCCGATACGCGGTTGACCGCCGAAAGGTCGCAGGCCGATCTTAGGCAGCGGATTGCCCTCGATCTCGGCCGGCTGCAAGGACGCGAGATCGAGCCGCAACGTGCGTGTGGCGCCGTCCGCGCGTTCGACCACCACATCGAAGCTCGCCCGCTCTACGGCCCGCTGAAGCAGCAGCCAGGTCATCTCGTTCCAGGAGCGCACCTGCGCGCCATCGATCGCGATCACGACGTCGCCGGCGGCGAAACCCGCGCGGTGCGCCGGCGTTTCCGCCACCGGCGTGCCGACCGCAGCCCTCGGCTCCATCACGCCGACCACGTTCAGGACCCAGTAAACGAC
>JAKANT010000413.1 GCA_021823635.1 Pseudomonadota bacterium | reverse complement strand
ATCATCGGCCGCCGCACGCGGTCCTTGTGGGTGGCGTAGCCCCAGGCGAAGCGGCCCTTGACGCACGCGTGGCCCTCGTTCGCATGGCCGTACTTGTACGGCAGCATGCGCACTACCTGCTCGCCCTTGAGCTCCACCTTGAATGCGCAACCGACGCCGCAGTAAGCGCAGGTGGTGACCGCCACCCGGTCCGGCTCGCCCAGCGCGAGCACCGACTTCTCCAGCAGCGAGCCGGTCGGGCACGAGGCCACGCAGGCGCCGCACGACACGCACTCGGAGCCGAGGAACGGTTCTTCCTGGCTGGCGACGATGCGCGAGGCGAAGCCGCGCCCGGACACGGTCAGCGCAAAGGTGCCCTGGATGTCCTCGCACGCGCGTACGCAGCGGTAGCAGACGATGCACTTGGCAGGGTCGTACACGAAATACGGGTTCGACTCGTCCTTGGCGTCCGCCAGGTGTGTGCGGTCCGCCGCGTAGCGCACCTGCGTGACGCCGAGCGACTGGGCCAGCGCACGCAGCGCGCCCGGGCCGGGCGGCAGCCCGTCGCCGTCGCGCGGGTGATCGGACAGATACAGCTCGAGCACGCCGCGCCGCAGCTTGTCCAGTTTCTCCGAGGACGTGCGCACCTTCATGCCGTTTTCGACCGGCGTCGTGCACGAGGCCGGATATCCCTTACGGCCTTCGATCTCCACCAGGCATACGCGGCAGGAACCGAATGCTTCCAGCGTATCGGTCGCGCACAGTTTCGGTATGTCGATGCCGGCTTCGATCGCCGCGCGCAGCACCGACGTGCCGGCCGGCACCGTGACCTCGCGGCCGTCGATCGTCAGCGCGACCGGCGGCCCCTTTCGCGCCGGCGTGCCGTAATCGGTTTCGTCGAAGTCCGACGGCACGAGCCGGCGAAGTTCAGTCGCTTGCATGGGATGCCTCCAGCCCGAAATCCTGCGGGTAGTACTGCAGCGCTGACAGCACGGGGAACGGCGTCATGCCGCCCATCGCGCACAGCGAGCCGTTGACCATCGTGTCGGCCAGATCGCGCAGCAGCGCGACCTGCGCCGCGCGGTCGTGGCCGGCCACGATGCGATCGATGATCTCCATGCCGCGCACCGAGCCGACTCGGCACGGCGTGCACTTGCCGCACGACTCCAGCGCGCAGAACTCCATCGCGAAGCGCGCCATCTTCGCCAGGTCCACGGTGTCGTCGTGCACGACGACGCTGCCGTGCCCGACCACGTGGCCGAGCGCCGCATACGCTTCGTAATCGAGCGGCACGTCCCAGTGCTGCGGCGGCACGTAGGTGCCAAGTGGCCCGCCTACCTGCACCGCGCGGATCGGCCGTCCCGACGCGCTGCCGCCACCGTAGTCGTAAAGCAGTTCGCGCAGCGTCACACCGAAGGCGACCTCGACCAGCCCGCCGCGTTTGACGTTGCCCGCTAGCTGCACCGCCAGCGTGCCGCGCGAGCGGCCCTGCCCGAAGTCGCGGTAATGCGCTGCCCCTTGCGCCAGGATGGTCGGCACCGAGGCCAGCGTCACCACGTTGTTGATCGCGGTCGGGCGGCCGAACAGCCCACTGACCGCCGGCAGCGGCGGTTTGGCGCGCACGATGCCGCGGCGGCCTTCCAGGCTTTCGAGCATCGCCGTTTCTTCGCCGCACACGTAGGAGCCCGCGCCCATGCGCACTTCGAGGTCGAAGCGCTTACCGCTGCCCCGGATGTCGGCGCCGAGATAACCGGCGGCGCGCGCGGCTTCGATCGCCGCCTCGAGCGTGCGCACCGCATACGGATACTCGCTGCGCACGTAGACGTAGCCCATGGTCGCACCGACCGCCAGCCCCGCGATCGCCATGCCTTCGATCAACGCGAACGGATCGCTTTCCATGATCAGCCGGTCGGCGAAGCTGCCGGAATCGCCTTCGTCGGCGTTGCACACGACGTACTTGGTGTCGCCGTCGGCGTTCAGCACCGTCTGCCACTTGATGCCGGTCGGAAACGCGGCGCCGCCGCGCCCGCGCAGCCCGGAGTCGATCACCTGCTGCACGATCGCGGCCGGCGCCATCGCCAGCGCCCGCTGCAGTCCGCGCCAGCCGCCGTGCGCGGCGTAGTCGGCGACCGAAAGCGGGTCCGTGAGTCCGATGCGCGCGAACGTCAGCCGCTGCTGTTTCTTCAAATACGGGATTTCGTCCACCGGGCCGAGCGCCAGCGGATGATCGCAGGCGGCCGGAAACCCGCGCGCGAAAAGCGACGGCACGTCCTCGATGGCGACGGGACCGAAGCCGATGCGGCCGTGCGCGGTCTCGACCTCGACCAGCGGCTCCAGCCACAGCAAGCCGCGCGAGCCGTTGCGCACGATCTGGACGTCGATCGTGCGGCGGCGCGCCTCGCGGTCGATCGCGCGCGCGACCGCATCGGCACCCACCGCGAGCGCAGCCGAATCGCGCGGCACGTAGACGCGCATCGCCTTCATGGCCGTTCCTGGCCGGCGACGTCCGCGCGCGCGCTGGCGGCGATCAACCGTTCGATCGCCGCGGGGGTCAGGCGCGCGTGCTCTTCGTCGTCGAGGGACGCCGACGGCGCGAGCGCGCACAGGCCGAGGCAGTACACCGGCTCCAGCGTGAAGGCGCCGTCGGCGCTGGTTTCGTGCAACTTGCAGCCGAGCGCGGCCTGCGCCCGCT
>JAKANT010000412.1 GCA_021823635.1 Pseudomonadota bacterium | reverse complement strand
GGGCGCCGTCATCGGCCGGCGCGCGGCCGCCGACATCACTTCACGCGTGTAAGCCTGGGCCGCTCCCCTGGCCGCGGCGCGCCAGGTGTCGGCGGACGCGTCCCGTCACCGGCCGGCGCCGGCAGCGGCGCCGCCGGCAAAAGGGGGCCGGCCGCGCGCGTGGAGTCGGCAGCCGTCGGCGGCCCGCCCGCGGACGACGATGGCCGCGGTACGTCGAACGCCATGCCCTGGCCGTTCTCGCGTGCGTAAATGGCGACCACCCGCTCGATCGGCACGTACACGTCGCGCGGCACACCGCCGAAGCGCGCCTGGAACTCGATCGCGTCGTTGCCGATACGCAGACGGTTGGTGGCGAGCGCCGAGACGTTCAGCACGATTTCGCCGTTCTTGACGAACTCCAGCGGCACGCGCACGGTTTCGTCGACCGCCACCGCCACGTACGGCGTGAATCCGGCATCGGTGCACCACTCGTAAATGGCGCGCAGCAGGTACGGCTTGGTCGACGGTAGTTCGGACATGGTCAGCGCCGCATCACCTTCTCGGACGGCGTCAACGCTTCAATATACGCTGGGCGCGAGAAGATGCGCTCGGCGTACTTCATCAGCGGCGCGGCGCTCTTCGGCAGATCGATGCCGTAGTGGTCGAGCCGCCACAGCAGCGGCGCGATCGCCACGTCCAGCATCGAAAACTCCTCGCCCAGCATGTACTTGTTCTTCAGCAGGATCGGCGCCAACTGCGTGAGCCGGTCGCGGATGGTGGCTTTCGCCTTCTCGATCGCCGGCTGCTTGTTGCTGTTTTCGATCGTCTGCACGTGAACGAACAGTTCGCGCTCGAAATTGAACAGAAACAGCCGCGCGCGCGCGCGCATCACCGGATCGGCCGGCATCAGCTGCGGATGCGGGAAACGCTCGTCGATGTATTCGTTGATGATGTTCGACTCGTACAGGATCAAGTCGCGTTCGACCAGGATCGGCACTTGCCCGTACGGATTCATCACGTTGATGTCCTCGGGCTTGTTGAACAGGTCGACGTCCTTGATCTCGAAGTCCATGCCCTTCTCGAACAGCACGAAACGGCAGCGCTGCGAGAACGGACAGGTCGTGCCCGAATAAAGCACCATCATGACAGTGCAGCCCCAAAGAGTTGACCCGACGCCGGCCCCAGTGCGGCCGGCGGCCAATGGTTATTTGACGTCTTTCCAGTAAGCGCGGTTCAGCCACCAGGCGAGCGCCGCGAACAGGAACAGGAACAGCATCACCCACACGCCGATGCGCACGCGCGCCGCGCCGCTCGGGTCGGTCATGAAGACCAGGAACGCAACCAGATCGGCGACCTCGCTGTCGAACTGGCGCGCCAGCGCCGGGTCGGCCGGCCGCACCGACACCGTGATGTTCTCGTCCGGCTTGCCGGGAAGGGCGGTCGTCGTCACTTCCGCCTGGCCGGACGCGTCGTACACGGTGACGGTCTTGACGGCGCCCTTTTCGCCGTGGGCGACGCGCTCGATCGTCACCTCGCGCGGCCCCTGCCGCTCCCACAGGACGTGCGGCATCGCGATGCTCGGATACGCGATGTTGTTCCAGCCGGTGGGCGAACTCGCGTCGCGGTAGTAGCCGCGCAGCAGCGTGTACAGATAATCCGGGCCCGAGTAGTCGAACGAGGTGCGCGCGCGCGCGATCACCGAAAGATCGGGCGGCTGCTTGCCGAACCACAGCTTGGCGTCCTTCGGCGTCATCGCGATCGTCATCGTGTCGCCGACTTTCTGGTTGCCGAAGATCAGGAAGTCACGGATCTGGCGATCGTCCAAGCCGATGTCGCGCAGCTTGTTCCAGCGCATCATCGCCGCGCTGTGGCAGCCGAGGCAGTAGTTGGCAAACAACCGCGCGCCGTTTTGCAGCGCCGCCGGATCGCGCACCCGTTCCTCCGGAAAGCGGTCCATTCGCAACGTCACGCCGGCGGCCCCGGCCATGGGCGTCGCCACCGCCAGCAGCAACGCCAGGAGGATGTTCTTCATTTTCTGTTTCACCTCAATGCGCGGCGAACACGACGCGGTCGGGAACGGGTTTGAATTCGCCCATGCGGCTCCACCAAGGCATCAGCAGGAAGAACGCAAAGTAGGCGAGCGTGCCGGCCTGGGCCATGTAAGTGAACGTAGGCGTCGGCGCCTGCGTGCCGAGGAACCCGAGCACGAGAAAGACCACTGCGAACGCGATCAGCAGCCAGAAGTGCCAGGCCGGCCGATAGCGCATCGATTTCACCGGGGACTGGTCGAGCCAGGGCAGCGCGAAGAAGATCAGCACCGACAACCCCATCAGCACCACGCCCCAGAACTTGGGGTCGAGCTTCAGCGGACCGCCGATCATCAGCACGATCAGCACCAGCGCCGCGACCAGCGTGGCGTACTTGGCGGCGCGGCTCTCGAGCGTCAGAAAGACCAGCACCGCATAGGCGGCGGTCCCGAATGCCAGTACCCACATGAAGTCCTCGGTGGTGGCGCGCAGCACCGAGTAGTACGGCGTGAAGTACCACACCGGCGCGATGTGCGGCGGCGTGGTCAGCGGATCGGCCGGGATGAAGTTGTTCCATTCCAGGAAGTAGCCGCCCATCTCGGGAGCGAAAAAGAGCACGGCGAAAAAGGCGATCAGGAACAGCGACAGGCCGAACACGTCGTGCAC
>JAKANT010000411.1 GCA_021823635.1 Pseudomonadota bacterium | reverse complement strand
TCGTCTCCCCTCTCCCCTCTCGTCTGCCCCGAATCCGTGCGTGTAGCGGCTCACAAAAAACGCGCCGGGAAACACGGCGGCGTGCGTCCCGGCGTCATCGCATCCAATGGCTGGGGAGGAAGGATTCGAACCCTCGAATGCCGGAATCAAAATCCGGTGCCTTAACCAGCTTGGCGACTCCCCAGCGCGAAACCCATTTTGCCCGGCGCGGCCGCTGGCCGCCACGCCGACCCCTACCATACCGCGAGCGGATGCTCGTTCAAGCCTCGCACCGCCCAGCCCGACCAGCCCGCCGGCAGGCTGGCCACGGCGGCGCGCGCCTGCGCTTCGCCGTCGACCGCCACGAACACCGCCGACCCTGACCCGGTCATGCGGGGCGCGCCGTGAGGCTGCAGCAGCTCGAGCGCCCGTTGCACCTGCGGGTAACGTCGCTGCACGACTGCCTGCAGGTCGTTGGCGCCGAATGCCGCCCGCGAAACGTCGCTCGCCGCCGCGGAAAGGGCCGCGATTATGTGCGGTTTCGCGTTGCGGGTCAAACCGGGGTCACCGAAGATTTCCGCCGTCGAAACAGCGACTTGCGGATAGACGACCGCGTAGTGCGACGGCGGCAGCGCAAGCGGCGTGACGCGCTCGCCGATGCCTTCGACGAGCGCCGGCCCAGGGCCGAGGAAAAACGGAACGTCGGCGCCGAGGGTGACGGCGAGCGCCGCGAGTCTGTCGCGCGGCCAGTGCAGCTCCCAAAGCCGGTTCAGTGCGATCAACGTGGTGGCGGCATCCGACGAGCCGCCGCCCATGCCGCTGCCAGCCGGGATGCGCTTTTCGACATGGATCGAAGCGCCGAACGGGGTGCCACTGGCCTGCTTGAGCGCATGCGCAGCGCGCAAAGCCAGATCGCGCGCGGGGTCGCCGATCACGTCGCCGGTGCGCTCGATCACGCCGTCGTCGCGGCGCTCGAAGTCCAGACAGTCTGCGAGGTCGATCGGCACGAACACCGACTGCAGTTCGTGATAGCCGTCGGCGCGCCGGCCCAGCACGTGCAGGAACAGATTGAGCTTGGCCGGAGCAGGCAGGCCGAGGAAAAGGCGCGTCATCGGGTCAGGCAATGCGCTTTGTGCAAGGGTGGAATGGCGCCGAGGATCACCGCTCGTCGAGCACCAGCCGTAGCGTGATCGCCGGCGCCAAACCCGGCAACTGCGGCCGCTCGATCTGCAGCCGGCGCGGCGCGCCGCTCGCGAAGCGCTCCAGCACGCGCACCGTCCAGCCGTCCTGCTCGAACACGCCGTCGCCGCGCACCTTGGCCGCCTTGCCGGCGACGGGACGGCCGGCGATCCAGTCCGAAAAGCCGGCCACCGGCAACGGCCAGCCGAGCACCTCGAGGGTGAGCAGCTCGGCGCTCGCGCCGCGCACCTCGCGCGGGCCTTCGCCATCGCTGCGCGTCAGGCGCGCGCCGTCGCCGCCGATCTCGACGCGCGCGAACGTGGTGCCAAGTGGCGAGGCGAGATCGAGCGTGACGGTGTCGTCTTCCACGGTCAGCGTGAAGCGGCCGGAGCCGCCGTCCTGGCGGCCGTCGGCGGCGAGGTGCACGCTGAAGCGGCCGCTGTGCACGCGCTCGGCGTGCGGCACCGTCGCGCACGCGCCGATCACCGCCACCGAGAGCATCACCGCGGCGACACGCACGCGCGTCCACCGAGCGGCCGTCACAGGCGCACTTTGAGCCGCGCCAGCGTTTCGCGCAGCACCTCGTTGTCGGCGTCGTGACGGGCGGCCTCGCGCCAGACACGACGCGCGGCCTCGTGCTCGCCCAGCACCCACAGCACCTCGCCCAGATGCGCGCCGACCTCGGCCTCCGGTTTCAGCTTGAAGGCGCGCTCCAGGTACTCGCGCGCGCGTGCCAGATCGCCGAGGCGGAAGTACACCCACCCCATCGAATCCAGGATGTAGGCGTCGTTGGGCGCGAGTGCGAGCGCCTTTTCGATCAGCTCGCGAGCCTCGGCGAGCCGCTGGTTGCGATCGGCCAGCGTGTAGCCGAGCGCGTTGTACGCGTGCGCGTCGTCGGGTTTGAGCTTGATCAGCCGCCGCAGGTGGGTCTCCAGCAGGTCGAGGCGGTTCAGTTTTTCCGCCGCCATCGCGGCGTCGTACAGCAGCCCGGCATCGTCCGGGTAGCGCTCGAGGGCGGCACTGAGCACGTCGAGCGCTTCCTGGTAGCGCTTGGCGTCGCGCAGCAGTTGGCCTTCGGCCTGCGCGATCTGCACGCGCGCGGCGTCGTTCGGCGGCGTGATCTCCGCCAGCAGCTGGCGCGCTTCCTGCACGCGCTGCATCTTGCCCATCACCAGCGCCTGGCGCAGCCGGGCATTGAGCCGGTTGTCGGGGCCGCCGACGCGCGCCAGCCAGGCGAGCGCCTCGTCGTACTTTTTCTCGTCCTCGGCGACCCGCGCCAGGTTCAGATACGCCGGGTCGGGGTCGCGTCCGGCCTGCGGCATGTCTTGCAGCACGTCCAGGTAGCGCTCGAAGTAGCGGCGCGCGTCGCTGCGCGGCGGCGGCCCTTCGAGCGCCAGCACGCCGAGCGCATACAACACGTCCAGGTTGTTGGCATCGGCAGCGAGCACGCGCTCGAACTCGCCGCGCGCTTCCGCATAGCGGCCGTCGGCGACCAGCAGGCGCGCATAGGCCAGGCG
>JAKANT010000410.1 GCA_021823635.1 Pseudomonadota bacterium | reverse complement strand
CCGCCCCAGCGCGCCTCGATGCAGTCCTCCGACAGCCGATCGGCGAGCGCAAGTTCCACGCCCGGGTACTTCTTGCGGTACTCCGCGAGCACCGCGGGCAGCCATCCGGCCGCGAGCGACGGCAGCGCGGCCAACGCCACGCGTCCCTTGCGCCGCGTTGCGTGGGCGCGAAAGTCCTCGACCATGTCTTCGAACTCCGCCAGCAAGCGGCGCGCCGTCGGCTCCAGCAGCCGACCGGCCGGCGTCAGATCGACCTTGCGCGTGTCGCGGTCGAACAGGCGCGCGCCGAGCATTGCTTCGATCGCCCGTACCTGCGCGCTGAACGCCGATTGCGACAGGTGGCAGCGCTGGGCGGCGCGCGTGAAGTTGCGCGTGTCGGCAAGGGCCAGGAATGCGCGTAGATCGCGCGTCGAAAGATTGATCGGCATGACCGATCAATCTAGCTGAACTTTCGATTTCACGGCAAAGCGCGAGGTGCCTAGCCTGCGCCGTCGATTTCGTGGAGATGTATGGAAACCTTGCTGGTCGGCGCCGCGGCCGGTTTCTCCGGCGACCGGCTCGATGCCGCCGAAGCGGTGGTGGCGACGCTGATCGACCGCCGTCGGCCCGCCGCGTTGATTTTCGAGACGCTGGCGGAGCGCACCCTGGCCGCGGCGCACCTACGCCGCCGCGCCGATGCCGGCGCTGGCTACGAGCCGCAGCTCGAGCGACTGCTACGCCCGGTGCTGGCGACGTGTCTGGCGCACGGCATCAAGATCGTCGGTAACTTCGGCGCGGCCAATCCGCGCGCCGCGGGCGAACGCGTGCTGCGCCTAGCGCGCGAGTTGGGCGTGCGCGCTGTGCGCGTTGCCGTGGTGAGCGGCGACGACGTCTCCGGGCCACCGTTTCGGCCTCTGCTGGCGCGCGCCCTGGGTGGCGCGCTCGATCGCATCGCGATCGTCGGCGCCAACGCGTACCTTGGCGCCGAACCGATCGCCGCGGCCCTGCGCGCCGGCGCCGACGTGGTGGTGGCCGGGCGCATCGCCGATCCGTCGCTGGCGCTGGGTCCGGCGCTCGCGCACTTCGGTTGGCGTGCCGACGACTGGGATCGGTTGGCGCGCGCGACGATGGCCGGCCACCTGCTCGAATGCGGCGCACAGGTCACCGGAGGGTATTTCGCCGACCCCGGCTACAAGGACGTGCCGGATCCGCACGCGGTGGGCTTTCCGATCGCCGAGATCGACGCCGACGGCGACTGCGTCATCGGCAAGGCCGACGGCACCGGCGGCATCGTCAACGCGCAGACCGTCAAAGAGCAGTTGCTCTATGAAATCCACGATCCGAGGGCGTATCTGACGCCGGACGTGGTGGCCGACATCTCCGAGGCCGAGGTGCAAGAGCTGGCGCCGAACCGGGTCCGGCTCACGGGTGTACGCGGTCGTCCGCGACCGCAGACCCTGAAGGTCAGCGTCTTTTACGAAGGTGGTTGGCTCGGCGAGGGCGAGATCTCGTATGCGGGACCGGGTGCGGAAGAACGGGCGCGGCTGGCGGCCGACATCCTGCGGCGGCGGTTGCCGGAGCTGCAGCTGCGCGTGGACCTGATCGGCGCGGTCAGCGTGCTTGCCGACGATGCGGGGCGACTGCTCGCGGCTACAGATGTGCGGGGGGCGACCGACGTCCGCCTGCGCGTTGCCTCCGCGCACGCCGAACGCGCCGCTGTCGAGCGTCTGGCCGACGAAGTGACTGCGCTGTACACGTGCGGGCCGGCCGGTGGCGGCGGCGTGCGCACAGGTGTGCGGCAAAGGCTGCAAACCATGTCGTGCCTGGTGCCGCGCGATGCCATTGACGCGCGTCACGAATTGCTGGGGGCGTCGTGAGCGCGCGCATCGTCGTGCCGTTGCGGCGGGCGGCGCACGGCCGCAGCGGCGACAAGGGCGACCGCTCCAACATCAGCGTCATCGCCTATCACCCTGAGCTGTTCGCGCCGATCCTGGCACAGATCACCGAGCAGGCGGTGGCCGAGCACTTCGCGTACCGGCGCCCGACGCGGGTCGTGCGCTACGTGCTGCCGAAGCTGGCGGCGCTGAACTTCGTGCTCGACGGCGTGCTCGACGGCGGGGTGAACGAGGCGCTGAACCTCGACGCGCACGGCAAGACGCTCGCCTTTCACCTGCTCGCGATGCCCCTTGAAGTGCCCGCGGACCTGATGTCGCTGCTGCGCGGACCCCGCGAACTTTCTCACGTTCCCGACAAGGAGACACCATGAAACGATTCCTCCACGCCGCCGCCGGCGCGCTCGCGCTGACGCTGGCCGCTCCCGCTCTGACCCAGACCTACCCGGCCAAGCCCGTGACCTTCGTCGTGCCGTTCGCCGCCGGCAGCGCGACCGATCAGTTGGCGCGCGCGCTCGGCCAGGCTGTGAACGCCGACACCGGGCAGGCGGTGATCGTCGACAACAAGCCGGGTGCCAACGGCTTCATCGGCGCGCAGGCCGTGGCCAAGGCCGCCCCCGACGGTTACACGGTGTTCATCACCACCAACACCACGCATGCCGCCAACGAGCACCTGTTCAAGAAGCTGCCGTACGACCCGGTCAAGGACTTCGTGCCCGTGATCCTCGTGGCGCGGATCCCCATGGTGCTGCTCGGCGCGCCGAACTCGCCCGTCAAGTCGGTCCAGGATCTGGTGGCGCTGGC
>JAKANT010000409.1 GCA_021823635.1 Pseudomonadota bacterium | reverse complement strand
AAGGAAACAGAAGTTCGACGGGCGCGTGCCGGTGGGTGGCATGATCGAAGTGCCGGCCGCGGCGCTGTCGCTGCCGGCGTTCATCAAGCGCCTGAAGTTCCTGTCGCTCGGCACCAACGACTTGATCCAGTACACGCTGGCGATCGACCGCGCCGACGCCGCGGTCGCGCATCTGTACGACCAATTGCACCCGGCGGTGCTGAAGCTGGTCGCGCACACGATCCGCACCGCCGGCCGCGCGCGCGTGCCGGTGTCGGTGTGCGGCGAAATGGCGGGCGATTTGTCACTGACCGAGCTTTTGATCGGCATGGGGCTGCGCCAGTTCTCGATGCACCCGTCGCAGATCCTGGCGGTGAAGGCGCGCGTGCTCGAAACGTCGCGCCGCGCCGCGACCAAGCTCGCGGCGCGCGTTCTGCGCGCGCACGATCCGCTCGAGGTGCGAGCGGCGCTGGATCGCGCCGCGCAGCGCGCGGCTTGAGCGTTCGACTGCCCTCTTGGCGCGGCCCAGACCGACGAAGCGGGCCGTTTGACAGCGGCGGCGCGACTGCCTACCCTTCGCGCCCTGCGCTGATTTGCTGATCCGCTTGCGGGCGCGCCGCCACCGCGGCAAATTCCGCTAAAGAGATCCGCGCACCGTACTGCGGTGCGCGTTCGCCGCAATAAGACCCGATCAGCGTGCCGCGGATCGGGTTTTTTGTTTGGAGGATCCCCTTGCGTGCCCGTTCGGTGGGCGTGGTGGCGCCGAAATCGATGCGATTCGCCGAGCCGCTGCGGCTGACCAGCGGCGCGTCGATCGCCGACTACACGCTGGTGTACGAAACGTACGGCGAGCTTAACGCCGCGCGCAGCAACGCGGTGCTGATCTGCCACGCGCTGAACGCCTCGCATCACGTGGCCGGCGTCTATGCCGACGATCCGAAGAAGGTCGGGTGGTGGGACAACATGGTCGGTCCCGGCAAGCCCGTGGACACGAACCGGTTTTTCGTCGTCGGCGTCAACAACCTCGGTTCGTGTTTCGGCTCCACCGGCCCGATGTCGCCTGACCCGGCCACCGGCAAGCCTTACGGAGCACGCTTTCCGGTGGTGACGGTGGAAGACTGGGTCGATGCGCAGGCGCGGCTGGCAGACCGTCTCGGCATCGATTGCTGGGCCGCCGTGATGGGCGGTTCGCTGGGCGGCATGCAGGCACTGTCCTGGTCGGTGCGCTATCCGCAGCGTCTGCGCCACTGCGTGGCGATCGCCACCACGCCCAAGCTGTCGGCGCAGAACATCGCGTTCAACGACGTCGCCCGCACCGCCATCCAGAGCGACCCCGATTTCCACGGCGGCGACTACTACGCGCACGGCGTGGTGCCGCGCCGCGGCCTGCGCGTGGCGCGCATGCTCGGACACATCACCTACCTGTCGGGCGAGGACATGGCGGTGAAATTCGGCCGCGAGCTGCGCAACGGCGATTATGCGTTCGGCTACGGCGTCGAGTTCGAGGTCGAAAGCTATCTGCGCTACCAGGGCGACAAGTTCTCCGAATACTTCGACGCCAACACCTACCTGCTGATCACGCGCGCGCTCGACTATTTCGACCCGGCCAAGGACTACGGCGGCGACCTGACCGCGGCGCTGGCGCCGGCGCGCGCCGGCTTCCTGCTCGTTTCGTTCACCACCGACTGGCGCTTCCCGCCGGCGCGCTCGCGCGAGATCGTCGCCGCGTTGATCGACAACCGGCGCGACGTCACCTACGCCGAGATCGACGCGCCGCACGGCCATGACGCGTTTCTGCTCGACGACGCGCGCTATCACCGCCTGGTGGCCGCGTACTTCGACAACATCGCCGCCGAGGTGACGCGATGAGCCTGCGGCCCGATCTGGAGCTGATCGCCGGCTGGATCGCGCCCGGCAGCGAGGTGCTCGATCTGGGCTGCGGCGACGGCACCCTGCTCGCGCACCTGCGCGACGCCAAGCGCTGCCGCGGCTACGGCGTGGAGATCGCCGACGACAACGTGCTGGCGGCCACGCGCAAGCGCGTCAACGTGATCCAGGCCGACCTCGAGTCGGGGTTGAAGATGTTCGGCGACGATCGCTTCGACACGGTCGTGCTGTCGCAGACGCTGCAGGCGATGCGCCACACCGAAGACATCCTGCGCGAAATGGCGCGCGTCGGCCGCCAGGGCATCGTGTCGTTTCCCAACTTCGGCCACTGGCGACACGTGCTGTCGCTCGCCGCCGGCCGCATGCCGGTGACGCCGCAGATTCCGTACCAGTGGTACGACACGCCCAACGTGCACCTGTGCACGCTGCGCGATTTCGAGATTCTCGCCGCCAAGCTCGGCCTGCGCGTGACCGAGCGCGTGGTACTCGCCAATGGCCAGCCGGTGCGGTTTGCGCCCAGCCTGCGCGCCACACTGGCGGTGTATCGCTTCGAGTCGCGTTAAGGGGGGTTCACTGGGGCGCGGCCCGCACCCGACTCGCGAGCCAAACGAGCCCGAGCACCGGCACGCCGAGCGCGGCGGTGCCGACGAAGAACGCCGGGTAGCCGAAGGCGTCGACGAAGGCGCCGGAAAAACCGGCCAGCCATTTCGGCGCGAGCAGCATCGTCGAGGAAAACAGCGCGTACTGCGTGGCCGAATAGGCGACGTTGGTCAGCCCCGACAGATACGCGATGAACGCCGCCGATGCGAT
>JAKANT010000408.1 GCA_021823635.1 Pseudomonadota bacterium | reverse complement strand
CGAGGCCGCGCGCGCGCGCTGGCCCACCGACGCGACATACGCCGCCAGGTCAAGCGTGGCCGGGTTCTGGGGAGCGTTCATGGCGGGCGCAGGCAAGCACGATGTCGGCCAATTCTAGCCACGGGTCGGCGTCGGCCTGCGGCGCGCGCAGACCTTTGGCGACGCGATCGACGTCGACGCAGCGTGCCAGCAGCGCCGGCGCGTCGGCGACTCGGCGCGCCGCCTGCGGCACCAGCCGCTGGCGCGGCCCCCACAGTTTCAGTTCGTTTTTCAGGTCGGCCAGCGGTTGGCCAGCGGCGAGCGCAGCGCGCGCGCGCACCAGGATGCGCAGCTCTTCGGTCACGACCCACAACACGAGCGGCAGCGGCTCGCCCTCGGCGCGCAGCGTCGCCAGCATCCTGACCGCGCGCGCCGCGTCGCCGGCGAGCATCGCCTGCGAAAGATCGAATGCCTCGAAGCGCGCCACGTCGAGCACCGCTTCGGCCACCTGTTCGTACGAAAGCTCGCCCGGCGGATAAAGCAGGCCGAGCTTGGCGACTTCCTGCTGCGCGGCAAGCAGGTTGCCCTCGCAGCGGTCGGCCAACAATTGCAATGCTTCCGCGGTCGCGTCTTGCTGCTGCCGAGCCAGCCGCGCCTTGATCCAGGCCGGAAGTTGCGCGCGCTCGAGCCGCGGCACGTCGATCCACACCCCGGCGCGCTCGAGCGCCGCGGCCCAGTTCGACCGGCGCGCGGCGCCGTCCAGCCTGGGCAGTTCGACGATCAGCAGCACGTGCTCCGGAATGTTCTCGGCGAACGCCGCCAGCGCTGCGCCGCCTTCCGCGCCCGGCTTGCCGCCCGGCAGCCGCAGCTCGACGATCTTGCTCGCTTCGAACAGCCCCAGGTTGGACGCGCCGACCGTCAGCCGCGACCAGTCGTAGGCGGCGTGCGCGTGCAGGACTTCGCGTTCGGCGAATCCCTGCCTGCGCGCGGCGGCGCGGATGGCATCGACCGCCTCGATCGCTGCGAGCGGCTCGTCGCCGCTCACCGTGTAGACGCGCGCCAGCGGGCCGCGCGAAAGATGCGCCGCCAGCGCCTCAGCCTTTAGTTGCATCGGCCTTGGCCGTCGCCAGCCGGCGCAGGATCTGCTGCACGATGTCGGACTGCATGTCGCGATAAAGCAGCGACTCCTCGCTTTCCTTGGCCAGCACCTGCGCCTCGTTGTACGAGATGTCGCGCACCACCGCCAGTTCGGTGAGCGGGATGAAATCGCGCCCCTTGCCGTCGTGCAGCCGGAAACTTAGGCGCAGACGCAGCGTGTACTCGCGCGCGCGGCCCTGCGCATTGACCGACAGGATCTCGCGCTCGCGCCGCTCGTTGACGATCTCGAGCACCGCCTCGGCCTTGCTACGGTCGGCCACGACGGCGGTGGACGTGCCGGCGCGGATGTTGCGCGCCAGCTCTGCGCCGAGCGCGGTGTCGGCGCCGGAACTGAGATAAATGGTCGCGAACGGTAGCTCGCGCGCGCCGCGCAGTTTGAAGCCGCACGCGGCGAGCGGCGCCGCA
This sequence comes from Pseudomonadota bacterium, assembly GCA_021823635.1. Classification (GTDB taxonomy): domain Bacteria; phylum Pseudomonadota; class Gammaproteobacteria; order Burkholderiales; family Burkholderiaceae_F; genus JAKANT01. The sequence continues at coordinate 1,149 of JAKANT010000408.1, read as the reverse complement.
AATAGGGCCGCGATCAGATGCCGCCGGCGGCTGCGCGGCTCGGGCAGCGGCATGGCACAGGCCACGATGCGCGTTCAGACCACCACGTTGACGAGCTTGTTCGGCACCACGACCACGCGCTTCACCGGGTTGCCGGCAAGGTACTTCTGCACCGTCGCGTCGGCGATCGCCGCCGCCTCGATCGCGGCGCGGTCGGCCGCCGCCGGCACGCGGATCGAACCGCGCAGCTTGCCGTTGACCTGCACCACCAGCTCGATCTCGTCGCGCGCCAGCGCCGCTTCGTCCGCCTGCGGCCAGGGCGCGTCGAGCAGGTCGCCGAACTGACGCACGTAGCCGAGCTCGCACCACAGCACGTGCGTGATGTGCGGCGCGATCGGGTACAGCGTGCGCAGCAGGATCGACACGCACTCGCGCAGCACGGCCGCCGAGCCGGCAGAGCCATCGAGCGCGGCGTCTTCCAGCGCGTTCAGCATCTTCATCGCCGCCGACACGACCGTGTTGTACTGCATGCGCTCGTAGTCGAAGTCCGCCTGCTTCAGATTCAGGTGCACCTCGCGCCGCAACGCCTTGGCCGCGGCGTCGAGCGATGCGCCGTCGATCGCGCCGCCGGCGGCGATCTGCGCGCTTCGCGCGTAGCAGAAGTTCCACAGGCGGCGCAGGAAGCGGTACACGCCCTCGGCGCCGGAATCGGACCAGGCCGCGCTCTGGTCCGGCGGGCCCGCGAACATCACGAATGCGCGCGCGGTGTCGGCGCCGAAGCGCGCGATCACGTCCTTCGGCTCGACCACGTTGTTCTTGCTCTTGCTCATCTTCTCGATGCCGCCGAACAGCACCGGTTGTCCGTCGGCTTTGGCGGTCGCGCCCAGCGGCCGGCCGCGCTCGTCGAAGCGCACGTCGACTTCGCTCGGGTAGAACCAACGCCTGCGGCCGCTCGCGTCCTCGCGGTACCAGCACTCGGCCAGCAGCATGCCCTGTGTGAACAGGCGCGTGAACGGCTCGTCGAATTTCACCAGCCCGAGGTCGCGCATCACCTTGGTCCAGAAGCGCGCGTACAGCAGGTGCAGCACCGCGTGCTCGATGCCGCCGATGTACTGGTCCATCGGCATCCAGTAGTCGTTGCGCGCATCGACCATCGTCGGCGCGTCCGGG
>JAKANT010000407.1 GCA_021823635.1 Pseudomonadota bacterium | reverse complement strand
AGCCGCGGCAAGCCGGTGGTCAACATGTTCCCGCTCGAGGAGGGCGAGAAGATCACCGCGGTCGTGCCGGTGCGCGAGTTCGACGAGAACCACTACGTGTTCATGGCGACCGCGCAGGGCACGGTGAAGAAGACGCCGCTCGCGGATTTCTCGCGGCCGCGGCCCTCGGGGATCATCGCGGTGAACCTGGAGGAGGGCGACTACCTGGTCGGCGTGGCGCTCACCGACGGGGGCTACGACGTGATGCTGTTCTCCGACGCGGGCAAGGCGGTGCGCTTCGCCGAGGACGACGTGCGGCCGATGGGCCGCACCGCACGCGGCGTGCGCGGCATGCACCTGGACGCGGGCGCGAGCGTGATCGCGATGGTGGTGGCCGAAGACGAAAGCCAGAGCGTGCTGACGGCCACCGAGAACGGCTTCGGCAAGCGCACGCCGATCGCCGAGTACACGCGCCACGGTCGCGGCACCAAGGGCATGATCGCGATCGCTACCACCGAACGCAACGGCAAGGTGGTGGCCGCGACGCTGGTGCGGCCCGACGACGAAATCATGCTGATCACCACGCGCGGCGTGCTGATCCGTACGCGGGTCGCCGAGATCCGTGAGATGGGCCGCGCCACGCAGGGCGTGACGCTGATCGCGCTCGGCGAAGGCGAAAAGCTGGCCGGCTTGCAGCGGGTGGTGGAGAGCGAAAACGGCGACGCGGAAGGCGCAGCCAACGGCGAGGCCTGATGGACGAGCAGTTGAAGGCGCTGCGCGAGGCGATCGATGCGGTCGACCGCCGGCTGGTCGAACTGCTGAACGAGCGCGCTCGGCTGGCGCAGCAGGTGGGGCAGCTCAAGCGCGACGTCAATGCGCCGGTGTACCGGCCCGAGCGCGAAGCCGAGGTCCTGCGCAAGGTGGCGGCGATCAACCGCGGGCCGCTGGCCGAGGCCGCGCTGACCGGCATCTACCGCGAGGTGATTTCCGCCTGCCGCGCGCTGGAGCGGCCGCTGCGGGTCGCGTATCTGGGGCCGCCGGGCACCTTCTCCGAACTCGCGATGATCAAGCAGTTCGGCTCCGGGGTCGAGGGCGCGCCGGCGCTGTCGATCGACGAGGTGTTCCGCGCCGCCGAGACCGGCGCGGCCGACTTCGCCATCGTGCCGGTGGAGAATTCCACCGAAGGGGCGGTGGGCCGTTCGCTCGACCTGCTGCTGATCACGCCGCTTCGCATCCTGGCCGAAGTGTCGGTGCCGGTGCGCCATCATCTGCTGACGCAAAGCGGGACGCTCGCGGGCATCACGCGCATCGTCACGCATCCGCAGACGCTCGCGCAGTGCGCGGGCTGGCTGAACCGCAACCTGCCGAACGTCGACAAACAATCGGTGGCGAGCAACGCCGAGGCGGCCAGGATCGCTGCTGCCGATCCGACCGCGGCGGCGATCGCGGGCGAAAACGCCGCCAGCCTGTACGGGCTGCAGATTGCGGCCGGCCATATCCAGGACGACCCGCACAATCGCACGCGCTTCGCGGTGCTCGGCAACCAGGACGTCGCGCCCACCGGCCGCGACAAGACCTCGCTGATCCTGTCGGTGCCGAACCGCGCCGGCGCCGTCTACCACATGCTGACGCCGCTGGCGCAGCACGGCGTGTCGATGACCCGGTTCGAATCGCGCCCGGCGCGCATGGGCGCGTGGGAGTACTACTTTTACGTGGACATCGAGGGCCACGAGCGCGATCCGCGCGTGGCGGCGGCGCTGCAGGAACTACGCGCCGTCTGCGCCTTCTACAAGAGCCTCGGTTCGTATCCGATGGAAGCGTAAACGCCGCGCGCATTCGGCCACGCGATCGAAGGACCTGAACATGGCAGCGACTCTGGACACCGAACGGCCGGCCATCGCCGCGCTCGATTACGTGCGCGCAATCGCGCCCTATCAGGCCGGCAAACCGATCGAAGAACTGGCGCGCGAGTTCGGGTTGGCGCCGGAATCGATCGTCAAGCTGGCGTCGAACGAGAATCCGCTCGGCATGCCGCCGTCGGCGCAGCGCGCGCTCGCGCAGGCCGGCGATCTGGCGCGCTATCCGGATTCGAACGGCTTTGCGCTGAAAGCGGCGCTGGCGGCGAAGTACCGCGTGCCGGCCGAATGGATCACGCTCGGCAATGGCAGCAACGACATCCTCGAGTTGGCGGCGGCGGTGGTGCTGGCGCCAGGCACAAGCGCCGTGTACTCGCAATATTCGTTCGCGGTGTACGCCCTGGCCACGCAGGCGCGCGGCGCGCGCGCCATCGTGGTGCCGGCGCGCGACTATGGACACGATCTGGAGGCGATGGCCGCGGCGATCGCGCCCGACACGCGCATCGTCTTCGTCGCCAATCCGAACAATCCGACCGGCACGTTCGTCGGGCACGAGCGCATCGCGGCGTTCCTGGCGCGCGTGCCGCGCCATGTGCTGGTAGTGCTCGACGAGGCGTACAACGAGTATCTGCCGCCCGACCTTCGCTTCGACAGCACGGCCTGGGTGCGCGAGTATCCGAACTTGCTGGTGGCGCGCACGTTTTCGAAGGCGTTTGGCCTGGCAGGGCTGCGCGTCGGTTACGGCTTGGCGGAGGAGGAGCTGACCGACCTGCTGAACCGGGTGCGGCCGGCGCTGGTGGTGACCGCGCTGGCGCTGGCGGCGGCCGTGGCGGCGCTGGCCGACGAGCCGTTCGTCGCG
>JAKANT010000015.1 GCA_021823635.1 Pseudomonadota bacterium | reverse complement strand
CGTTGCTGCGCCGTTCGAACAGCAGCACGCCGAGCTCGTCCTCCAGCTTCTTGATGGCGACCGACAGCGTCGGCTGGCTGACGAAACAGGCTTCGGCGGCGCGGCCGAAGTGGCGCTCGCGCGCGACCGCGACGATGTACTTCAGTTCGGTGAGCGTCATGCCGGCGCAGTGTATCCGCGCCGCCGCTTACGCGCCGGCCAGCGCGGCGCGGCTGCCGAGCCAGCGCCGCACGTGCTCGTGCGCCGCCGCCGGGTGGTCGCGCAGCAGTTCGGCCGCGGCATCGCGCGCTGCCTCGATCAGCGCGGCGTCGCGCTCCAGATCGGCGAAGCGCAGCAGCGGCGCGCCCGACTGGCGGCGGCCGAGGAACTCGCCCGGGCCGCGCAGTTGCAGATCGCGGCGCGCGACCTCGAAGCCGTCGGTCGTTTCGTAGATCACGCGCAGCCGCTCGCGCGCCGCCTCCGACAGCGGCTCGTCGAATAGCAGCACGCAGTAGCTTTCCCGGCTGCCGCGGCCGATGCGGCCGCGCAGCTGGTGCAGTTGCGCCAGGCCGAAGCGCTGCGCGTGCTCGATCACCATCAGCGACGCGTTCGGCACGTCCACGCCGACCTCGATCACGGTGGTGGCCACCAGCACGTCGATCGCGCCGGCGGCGAAACGCTGCATCACCGCGTTCTTTTCGGCTGCCGGCAACTGGCCGTGCAGCAGGCCGAGGCGCACGTCCGGCAGCGCCGCGCGCGCCGCCTCGAACATCTGCGTGGCGGCGGTCAGCTCGCGTTCGCCGTCGCCGGCGTCGCCGTCGTCGACCAGCGGGCACACCCAATAGGCCTGGCGGCCGCGCGCGACCTCGTTGCGCACGCGCGCAAGCACCTCGTCGCGGCGCGCGGTCGATACCAGCTTGGTCACGACCGGGCTGCGCCCGGGCGGCAGCTCGTCGATCACCGACACGTCGAGGTCGGCGTAATAGCTCATCGCCAGCGTGCGCGGGATCGGCGTGGCCGAAAGCATCAGCAGATGCGGCGCCACGGCTGCCTCGCGCAGCGCCAGGCGCTGCGCCACGCCGAAGCGATGCTGTTCGTCGATGATCGCCAGCCCGAGCCGGGCGAAACGCACGTTTTCCTGCACCAGCGCCTGCGTGCCGACCACCAGTTGCGCAGCGCCCTGCGCCACCGCTGCCTGCACCGCGCGTTTCTCGGCGGCCTTCAGCTTGCCCGCCAGCCAGGCTACACGCACGCCGAGCGGCTCCAGCCACTGCGCGATGCGCCGGAAGTGCTGCTCGGCCAGTATTTCGGTCGGCGCCATCAGCGCCGCCTGGAAGCCGGCGTCGATCGCGCGCGCGGCGGCCAAGGCCGCGATCACCGTCTTGCCGCTGCCGACATCGCCCTGCACCAGCCGCTGCATCGGCGTGCCCGAGGCGAGGTCGGCCTCGACCTCGGCGCGCACGCGCCGCTGTGCTTCGGTGAGCCGAAACGGCAGCGACGCCAGCAGCCGCTCGGCCAGGTCGCCCGCAGGCAGCAACGGCGGCGCGCTGTGCGACGCGCGCCGCGCGCGCGCCAGTCGCAGCGAAATCTGCTGCGCCAGCAGCTCGTCGAACTTCACGCGTCGCCAATGCGGGCCGCAGCGTGCCGACAGCGCGTCGAGATCGGCTTCAGGCGGCGGCTGGTGCAGTTCGCGCAGCGCGGCGGCGAGCGGCGCGAGGCCGTGCCGCACGCGCAACGCCGCCGGCAGGCAGTCGGTCAGGTCCACGTCGCGCAGCGCGCGCTCGATGCGCGCGCGCAGCCAGTGCTGCGGCAGCCCTTCGGTGGTCGGATAGATGGGCGTGAGCCGCGTCGGCAACGGCGTCGCTTCATCGGCGGCACGCATGCGCGGATGGACCATTTCGAGTCCGCCGATCGCGCCGCCGCGCGCGCTGCCGAACACGCGCACGCGCCGGCCCGCCGCCAAGGCCTTTACCTGCGAGGGATAGAAGTTGAGGAAGCGCAGCACCAGCTCGCCGCTGGCGTCGGCCAGCCGCACCAGCAGCTGGCGCCGGCCGCGATGCACGACCTGCGCGGCGACGACCTCGCCCTCGACCTGCGCCTCTTCGCCGACCCGCAACTCGGCGATCGGCACCACGCGCGTCTCGTCCACATAACGCAGCGGCAGGTGCAGCACGAAGTCCCAGTCGGTGCGCAGCCCCAGCCTGGCCAGTTGCGCCGCACGCACGTCGCGACCGGCCGGTCGCGGTGCGCCGTCGCCGCCGCCCGGCCGCGCGCCCGTCACCGGCGACGCACGCCGCGTCACAGCACCAGGATCGCCTCGACCTCGAACTGCGCGCCGCGCGGCAGGCTCGCCACGCCGACCGTCGAGCGCGCCGGATACGGTTGCGGCACCACCTCGGCCATGATCTCGTTGACCTTGGCGAAGCGCGACAGGTCGGTCAGGAACAGCGTGAACTTGACCGCGTGCGCGAGCGTGCCGCCCGCCGCTTCCGCCACCGCGGCCAGGTTCCTGAACGCCTGCCGCACCTGCGCTTCGAAGTCCTCGCCGACCAGTTCGCCGGTGGCCGGATCGAGCCCGATCTGCCCCGACAGAAAGACGACGAGGCCGGTCTTGACCGCCTGCGAATAGGGACCGATCGCCGCAGGCGCCTTCGACGTCGAGATGATTTCCTTGTTCATGTCCGATCGCCTCCCGAACGCAGCGGCAGTTTAAGCACCGCCGTCACCGCAGCTCGAACGGCCCGCCCTTTTCCAGCGCGCGCTGGTACGCGGGCCGCGCGTGGATGCGCTGCAGAAACGCCGTCAGACGCGGAAAGCGCGTATCCAGCCCGCCGCGGGCGGCGGCCGCCTCGAGCGGAAAGCTCATCTGGATGTCGGCCGCGGAAAACTGCTCGCCCGCGAACCAGGTCGATTTGCCCAGTTCGGACTCCATGTAGTCGAGGTGCAGACGAATCTGCGGCTCGATGAACGAGGCTTTCGCGCGCGCCGCGATCGCGCGCGCCACCGGCCGCACGAAGAACGGCATCGGCGCGCGTTCGATGCGATCGAACACGAGCTTCAGCAGCAGCGGCGGCATCGCCGATCCTTCCGCGTAATGCATCCAGTAGCGGTAGCGCAGCGCCTCCGGCGTGCCGGGGCGCGGCGCGAAACCCGGGCCGTAGCGTTCGACCAAGTACTCGAGAATCGCGCCCGACTCGGCCAGCGTCAGGTCGCCGTCGCTGATGACCGGCGACTTGCCGAGCGGGTGGACCGCGCGCAGCGCCGGCGGCGCCAGCATCGTCCTGCGGTCGCGCTGGTAGCGCTCGACCCGGTAAGGGACGCCGATTTCTTCCAGCAGCCACAGCACGCGCTGCGAGCGCGAGTTGTTCAGGTGATGGACGGTGATCATCCGACGGCTCCGTCAGGTCAGAAATGGGCGCGAGCTTACCGGCAACTTGTTCGATCGCAGCGCCGACCGGGCGGCATCATCGGCCGGCAAGGGTCAACCCGCGCCATCGCAGGAGGGCGCCGTGAAACTCGACGATCGACACGAACAGGCCGCGGTGGCCGCCGCCGCGCGTCAACGGCTGCGGCTGGGCGACCTGCTGGTCGCGCAGAACGTCATTTCGCCGGCGCAGCTGCAGGCGGCCCTGGCCGAGCAGCGGCGCAGCGGCCGCAGGCTCGGGCAGATCCTGATCGAAGATCGCATCGCCGACGAGCCGACCATCGCGCGCGCGCTCGCCCACCAGCTGAAGCTGCCCTACGTCGACCTCACGCTGGAGCAGGTGTCGCCGCGCGTGGCGCGGCTTCTGACCGAAGCGCAGGCGCGGCGCTTTCGCGCGCTGCCGATCGACGAGGCGAACGGCGTGGTGCGCGTCGGCATGGCGGATCCGACCGATCTGCCCGCCTACGACGAGGTGCAGCGAATCCTCGGCCGCGACCTCGATCTGGTCGTCATCACCGATACGCGGCTGAACGAAGTCCTCGACCGGCTGCACGGCGGCGGCGAAATCTCCGGGCTGGCGCGTGCGTTGGAGCAATCGATCGACGACGAACCGGTCGATCTCGCGCGCCTGCCGTCGGCCGGCGTCGAAGACGCGCCGGTCGTCAAGCTGCTGCAGACGCTGTTCGACGACGCGCTGCGCGCGCGCGCCTCCGACATCCACATCGAGCCGCAGGAAAAGCGGCTCGTGATCCGCTTCCGCGTCGACGGCGCGCTGGTGCTGCACACCGAGGCGGAAAGCCGCATCGGACCGGCGGTGGTGCAGCGACTGAAGCTGGTCGCCGGGCTGGACATCGCCGAACGGCGGCTGCCGCAAGACGGCCGCTTCGTCGCCCGCGTGCGCAACACCAACGTCGACATGCGCATCGCGACGATGCCGACGCAATACGGCGAGGCGGTCGCGCTGCGCGTGCTGCCGCACAACGCGTCGGCGCTGGCGCTGGACCGGCTCGGCCTGCCGGCGCGCGCGCTCGAGCGGCTGCGCGAATTCATCGCCGAGCCGCACGGCATGCTGATCGTCACCGGTCCCACCGGCTCGGGCAAGACGACGACGCTTTACGGCGTGCTGGCGGAGCTGAACTCGAGCGAGAACAAGATCATCACGGTCGAAGATCCGGTCGAATACCGGCTGCCGGGCGTGGCCCAGGTGCAGGTCAACGAAAAGATCGGACTCACCTTCGCCGCCGTGCTGCGCGCCACGCTGCGCCACGATCCGGACGTCGTGCTGGTGGGCGAGATGCGCGACCGCGACACCGTGGAGACCGGTCTGCGCGCGGCGATGACCGGCCATATGGTGCTGTCGACGCTGCACACCAACGATGCCGCATCGACACCGATCCGGCTCGCCGACATGGGCGCGCCGAACTACCTGATCGCCACCTCGCTGAAACTCGTGCTGGCGCAGCGGCTGGTGCGGCTCACCTGTCCGCATTGCGCGCAGCCGTACGCGCCGAGCGCGCAGGAGGCGGCGTTCCTGCGCGCCGCGCTGGGCGCGAGCGCCGAAGCGGCGCTCGCCGGCGCCGCGCCGCTGCGCGGCGGCGCCGGCTGCGCCCGCTGCAATCAAACCGGATTTGCCGGCCGGCACGCCGTCTACGAAATGCTCTCGATGACGCCGGCGGTCGTGCAGGCGCTGCTGTCCGGCGACACGCATGCCTATCTGGAGGCGGCGCGGCGCGAGATCGGCACCCTGTCGCTCGCCCACCATGCGGCTGAGCTGGTCCTGGCGGGCCGCGTCTCGGCGCGCGAAGCGATGCGCGCGGTCGGCCGCGTGGTAACGGCGGCCGCCGATCGCCAGACCTGATCGGGTCATGCCACAGTTTGCCTACTCCGCCCGCGCCGCCGACGGCCGCAAGGTCGACGGCGTGCTCGAAGCCGGCGACACCAACGCACTGGCCGAGGCGCTCGCCGCGCAGGGGCTGCTGCTGGTGCGCGCCGAAACGAAGGTGGCGACCAACGCCGACGCCGGCGGCGGCGCGCTCGCCGCCCTGCTGGGCGAGCGGATCACGGCCACCGACCTGATCTTCTTCTGCCGCCAGTTGGCCACGCTGCTGAAGGCCGGTGTGCCGCTGCTGCGCTCGCTGCACGGGCTGGAGGAATCGGCGACCAAACGGCGCTTCGCGCGCGTGCTGGCGGCGCTGCGCGCCGAGCTGGAGAGCGGGCGCGAGCTGTCGGCGTCGATGAAGAAGCAGCCCGACGTGTTCTCCAACTACATGGTCAGCACGGTGCGCGTGGGCGAGGTGACCGGCCGGCTGCCGGAAGCCTTCATGGGCCTGCACGCCCAACTGTCCTTCGAGCGCGAGAACCGCGAAGCGGTGCGCACCGCGCTGCGTTATCCGTCGTTCGTGCTGGCGGCGCTGTTCGCGGTCAACCTGTTCGTCATCCCGGCCTTCGCCAATGCCTACCGCAGCTTCAAGGCCGAGCTGCCGCCGCTCACCAAGCTGCTGATCGCGGTGTCGAACTTCTTCGTCGAGCACGGCTGGCTGTTGGCGGCGGCGGCCATCGGCGGCGCCGTGGCGCTGGCCGCCTGGCTGCGCACGCCGGCGGGACGGCGCGTGCGCGATCGCGTGCTGCTGGCCGCACCCATCGTCGGACCGCTGATCCACAAGGCGTCGCTGGCGCGCTTCACCAAGAGCTTCGCCCTGGCGACCAAGGCCGGCGTTCCGGTGGTCGATGCGCTGGCGGTCGCCGTGGAGACGACCGGCAACGTCGTGATCGCGGAGAGAATCGCCACCATGCGCGCCGCCGCCGAGCGCGGCGAATCGCTGGCGCGCGCCGCGCGCGCCACCGGCGTGTTCACGCCGACCGTGCTGCAGATGATCGCGGTGGGCGAGGAAACCGGTGCGCTCGACGACATGATGAACGAAGTCGCCGAGCATTTTCAGCGTGAAGTGGACCACGCGATCAAATCGCTCGGCGCGCAGATCGAACCGCTGCTGATCCTCGTGCTGGGCGGACTGATCCTCGTGTTCGCACTCGGCGTCTTCCTGCCGATGTGGGACCTTTCGCGGGTGGCGATCAAATAGCCGCGCCGCCGGCGCAGCCGCATCGAAATCCCGCCTCGCCGCGCTGGCCGAATCCGTTCCTCCGATCGCGGTCGATGCGGCCGAGGGCGGCGCCGCTTCCACCTCACGCGCGGGCCGATGCCCGCGCGCCGATGAAACGCGCCGCGCGCGCGGCGCGGGCGCGCCGCCGCCGGTCTTGCGCCGTGCACCGAGGACAGCGACGGCTTGCGCGCGCGCAGACCAGGCTGAGCGCGGCGTCGGCGCGGCGCGCCGTCTCGGCGAGCGCCGCGCGCACCGCGTCGTCCACGGTGTCGAGCCAGACGAAACGCAGCGCCTCGCGCGTGGATTCGGGCACCTCGCGCAGGTCTTTGCGGTTGCGCGAGGGCAGCAGCACGGTGCCGATGCCGGCGCGCTGAGCGGCGAGCACCTTTTCCTTGATGCCGCCGACCGGCAGCACCAGGCCGCGCAGGCTGATCTCGCCGGTCATCGCCACGTCGGGCCGCACCGGCCGGTCGGTGAACAGCGACACCAGCGCGATGAACATCGCGATGCCCGCGCTCGGCCCGTCCTTCGGGATCGCGCCGGCCGGCACGTGCAGGTGCACGTCCACCCCGTCGAACATCGACGCCGGGATCTTCAGTTCGGGCGCGCGCGCCTTCACCAGCGTCAACGCCGCCTGCGCGCTTTCCTTCATCACGTCGCCGAGATGGCCGGTGAGGATCAGCTTGCCGCTGCCCGCCACGCGGGTGGCCTCGATGAACAGGATGTCGCCGCCCACCGGCGTCCACGCCAGGCCGGTGGCCACGCCGGGCATGCCGGCTCGCAGCGCCGCCTCATGCTCGAACTTCGCCGGCCCGAGGATCGCCTCCAGGTCGGCCGCATCGACGCGTACCTGGACGTCGGCGCCTTCCGCGACTTTCGTCGCCGCGTGCCGCATCACGCGTCCGATCTCGCGCTCGAGCTGGCGCACGCCGGCCTCGCGCGTGTAGTTGGCGATGATGGCCGCAAGCGCGGCGTCGGTCGGCTCGCACTGGCCTTCTTTCAAGCCGTTCGCCTGCCGCTGCCGCGGCACCAGATAACGCTTGGCGATCTGCAGCTTTTCTTCCTGCGTGTAGCCCGGCAGGTCGATCACCTCCATGCGGTCGCGCACCGGCGGCGGCACGTTGTCGATCACGTTGGCGGTGGCGATGAACACCACGCGCGACAGATCGAACGGCACGCCGAGGTAGTTGTCGCGGAAGGTCGAGTTCTGCTCGGGGTCGAGCACCTCCAGCAGCGCCGCCGACGGGTCGCCGTGCAGGCTGGCCGAGACTTTGTCCACCTCGTCGAGCATCATCACGCAGTCGCGCGAGCCAGCCTTGCGCAGCGCCTGGATGATGTTGCCGGGCAGCGCGCCGATGTAGGTGCGGCGGTGGCCGCGGATCTCGGCTTCGTCGTGCACCCCGCCCAACGACACGCGCACGAACGGGCGGCCGAGCGCGCGCGCGATGCTTTGGCCGAGCGAGGTCTTGCCCACGCCCGGCGGGCCGACGAAGCACAGGATCGGCGCGCGCCCGTGCGGGTTAAGTTTCTGCACCGCCAGGAACTCGACGATGCGGCTCTTCACCCGCTCCAGTCCTTCGTGGTCGACTTCAAGCACCGCGCGCGCGGCCGCCAGGTCGATCGGCTTTTCCTCCGGCGTCTTCCACGGCAGCTCGGTCATCCATTCCAGCCAGGTGCGCAGCATCGAATACTCGGCCGACTGCTGGCCCATCGACTTCAGCCGCTTCAGTTCCTTGCGCGCCTGCGCCTCGGCTTCGGCCGGCATGCCGGCGCGCGCGATCGCTTCCTCCAGTTGCGCCAGTTCGCCGTCCTCGTCGCCCGCTTCGCCCAGTTCCTTCTGGATGGTCTTCAACTGCTCGCGCAGCAGGAACTTGCGCTGGCGGTCGTCCAGTTCTTCCTTCGTTCGCGCGCCGATCTCCTGCGACAGCCGCAGCACCTGGATGCGGCGGGTCAGGATCTCCAGCACTTTGCGCAGACGTTCTTCCAGCGCCACCGTCTCCAGCAGCGCCTGTTTCTCGGGCAGTTCCGCGTCGAGTAGGCTCGCCGCCAGATCCGCCAGTTGTCCCGGCGCGCGCGTGGCCTGCACCACCTGTGCGAACTCCGCCGGCACGCCCGGCAGCAGCGACAGGATTTCCTGCGCCTTGGCCTGCAGTTGCAGGCCGAGCGCCTCGGCTTCGGGCGAAAGTTCGGTCGGCTCCTCGATGCGCTCGACGCGCGCGGCCAGGAACGGGTAGCCCTCCACCAGCTCCAGCAGGCGGAAGCGCTGCAAGCCTTGGCACACGGCATGGTGCAGGCCGTCGCCGGCGACCACGTGGTGCACGACATTGGCCAGCGTGCCGACCGGGTGCAGATCGTCGCGCCCCGGATCGTCCACGCGCGGATCTCTCTGCAGCACGATGCCGAGCGGCGCCTTGTTTTGCATCGCGTATTGCACGGCCGCCACCGATTTGGCCCGCCCCACCGAAACCGGCAGCAGCACGCTCGGGAACAGCACGACGTTGCGCATCGGCACGACGGCAACGACGCCTTCGGGCAATTTCGGGGTATCGGATTGCATCGGCCACCTCCTTGCCGCCTATCTGGCGGCGCAGGCGGCGCTTTACAACTCCCGCCGCCCCGCGCGTCAACGCGCCGCGCCGTGCGCGCGCCGGTCGTCGCGCTCCCGCAGCAGCCAGTACGTCACGCCCAGTGCCAGCGCCGCGCCGGCGAGCGCCGCCACGCGCGCCGGGTTCGCGTCCGGCTCCAGGATCACGACCTTGCGCGCCAAAGCGATCAACGCGATCAGCACCACGGTCTTGACCTGGATGATGCTTTCCTGCCGCAGTGCGACCCGGATGATCGAATGCTTGAACTCCATCGCGATCAGCAGGGTCATGATCATGCCGAACACGGTCTGGAAGACGTGATGGTCGAGGGGGTTGAAGGCGTCGCTCACCAGCAGCACGAACACGACGCGGAACAGTTGCACCAGCGCGACCACGATGACCACTGCGATCAGCGCCGACAAAATCATCGCCACGACCTGTTCGAAGCGTTCGTAGAAGGTCATCACGCGCCACTGGGCGCGTAGCGATTCGATCGCGCTGCGGGTGGTCTCGGATGTCATGGCGAGCGGCTGGACGTTGGGCGCGCCGACTTTACCGCAGCACGAAGTCGGCGCATTCCCGTCTGCATAGCTGGCGGTTCGAGCCACGCCTGCGGCAGATGACGCCGCTGCCGCGCCGCCCGAAGGCGGAAAAGCCGCCGCGAAAGCGACGAGCTGCTCGGCTGCGTGGGGTCTTATCGCACCGACAGGCGCGCGCCGCAACAGCCACAATCTCCGAGGCGGGTAGGCCGCCCGCTGCCGCAGGACGCTTCGATGCGACAGAAGCGCCGGCGGCCGGATCGCCGTGTCGCCGCGCTGCTGCGCGCAACAGGAACCGCTGATGTATCTACGTCATTTCCGCCTGACCGCGGCGCCGTTCTCGATCACGCCCGACACCGCGTTCGCGTTCGCCTCGCGGTCGCAGCGCGACGCCCTGAACACGCTGCTGCTGGCGATCGAAGACGGGGCCGGGTTCGTCAAGATCACCGGCGAGGTCGGCACCGGCAAGACGCTCGCCTGCCGCCGCTTCCTGGCCGCGCTGGCGGCGAGCGAAACGCCTTGCGAGACCGCCTACATCCCGAATCCATGCCTGTCGCCGCGCACGCTGCTTTTGGCAATCGCGCTCGAGCTGGCGCTGCCGCTGCGGCACGACGCGCCCGAGCACGAGCTGCTGGCGGCGCTGAACCGCCACCTGCTGGAGGCCGCGCGCGCCGGGCGGCGCGTCGTGGTGTGCCTGGACGAAGCGCAGGCGATGCCGATCGATGCGCTGGAGGCGTTGCGGCTGCTGTCGAATCTGGAGACCGAGACGCGCAAGCTGCTGCAGGTGGTGCTGTTCGGGCAACCCGAGCTGGACCGCAAGCTGGCGCGCGCCGATCTGCGCCAACTGGCGAGCCGGGTCGCGTACCAGTACACGCTGTCGGCCCTCACCGCCGAGGAGACCGAGCGCTACCTCGCGCACAGGCTGCGCGTGGCCGGCCACGTCGGCGATTCGCTGTTCGCGCCGCACGTGGCGCGCCTGCTGCACAAGGTGACGCGCGGCATCCCTCGCCTGGTCAACATCGTCGCCCACAAGTCGCTGCTGCTCGCCTACGGCGCCGGCTGCCTGCGCGTCTGCCCGCACCACGTGCGGGCGGCCGCCGCCGCTACGCCGTACGCCAGCGGGCTGGGCAAGGCGAGCAGCCTGCTCGCAAGCACTCTCCAATGGCTGAGGCTGCGCCACCCGCTTGCCCCGCTGGCGGGAGGCGGGCGCGCACGAGGTGGCTGACGAGCGGGCCCGAACGAAAGCGGCAAGACCTGCAGCCGCTCGACGCCGCCGCTGATCGTCGAAACCGCCAAACCGCAAGCGGTGCGGTCGTCGCTTGCGGGAGCGCGGCGGCCAGCCTAAGCGGCTGCGCGGCGCCCGCGCGGCGTTGCCACCCGTTCAGCGAACGCTTCGGGCGCCAGCGGTCGGCCGAGAAAGAAACCCTGCGCTTCGGCACAGCCCGCCTTGCGCACAAAGGCGAATTGCGCTTCCGTCTCGACCCCGCCGGCGATGACGCGCACACCGAGGCGTTTGCCGAGCGCGACGACCGCAGCCAGGATCTCGCCGTCGCGCGCATCGATGGCCGCCGCGCGCACGAATTCGCCGTCGAGCTTCAAGCCGTCGAGCGGGACGCCGCGCAGCGCCGCCAGCGCGCCGGCGCCGGCGCGATCGAGCACGACCCCGACGCCGCCTTCCTTCAGTCGCAGCAGGGCATCGATGGCCTG
Source organism: Pseudomonadota bacterium (assembly GCA_021823635.1). Taxonomy (GTDB): domain Bacteria; phylum Pseudomonadota; class Gammaproteobacteria; order Burkholderiales; family Burkholderiaceae_F; genus JAKANT01. The sequence continues at coordinate 528 of JAKANT010000015.1, read as the reverse complement.
CACTCCGCCCTCGCCCAGCAGGTGCGATTCGCTCACCTCGACCTGCAAGCGCGCCGCCGGCAGGCCGGCGTCGTTCAGCGCGCGCGCCACCGATGCCACGATCGACATACCGCGAAACTCGCGCGGCGCCACGTTCACCGCCACCGGCAGCGGCGCGCGCCAGCGGCTGGCATGGCGGCAGGCGGCGGCCAGCACGCGGGCACCGATCGGAACGATCAGCCCGCTCGCCTCGGCGACGTCGAGAAAGTGCTCCGGCGCGAGCAGCCCGCGCTCCGGATGGACCCACCTAACCAGCGCTTCGGCACCGACCACGCGGCGGGTGCGCGTGTCCAGGCGCGGCTGCAGTTCGACCACGAACTGGTCGCGCTCGATGGCCTCCTGCAGCTCGGCTTCGAGGCGCAGGCGGCGCGCCGCGCGCGCCCCGATTTCCGGGCGGAAGAATTGGTAGCTGCCGGTACGCCGTTCGCGCGCGTAGTCCTTGGCCGCACACGCGTGCGCCAGCAGCGCGTCGGCGCCCGCCGCGTCGTC
>JAKANT010000406.1 GCA_021823635.1 Pseudomonadota bacterium | reverse complement strand
GGCTCGCTGCGCGTCAACGTGGAGGCCGACAGCCTGAACTGCGCGCTGCTGCTGCCGCAGGAGGATGCCGATTCGCCGGCCTTCGCGTCGCTGGTGCGCGAAGTGGTGCGCGAGATGACGATCAAGAGCGGCCAGAAGTGCACCGCGATCCGGCGCATCCTCGTTCCGCAGCGCCTCTACGACGCCGCCGCGCAGGCGATCGCGGCCAAGCTGGCCGGCGTCACGGTCGGCAATCCGCGCAACGACAAGGTGCGCATGGGTTCGCTGGTCAGCCGAGCGCAGTTCGACGCCGTGCGTGCCGGCGTGGCCGAGCTGCGCGCGCAAACCGAAGTGATTTACGACGGCAGCCAAGCGGCGCTGATCGATGCCGATCCCGCGGTGGCGGCGTGTGTGGCGCCGACGCTGCTGGGCACGCGCACGCCGGACGCGGCCGACGTCGTGCATCGCGTCGAGGTATTCGGCCCGGTGTCGACGCTGATGCCGTACCGCGACCTCGAGCACGCCTTGGCGCTCGTCCGGCGCGGCGAAGGCTCGCTCGTCACCTCGCTGTACGGCACCGATGCCGCCGCACTGGCCGCAGCGTCGCTCGCGCTCGCCGACACGCACGGCCGCGTGCACGTGATCTCGCCCGCCGTGGCCGAGACGCATACCGGACACGGCAACGTGATGCCGCATTCGCTGCACGGTGGGCCGGGCCGTGCCGGCGGCGGCGAAGAACTCGGCGGTCTGCGCGCGCTCGCCTTCTATCACCGCCGCGCGGCGGTGCAGGCCGAGGCGGCGGTGCTCGACGCGCTCGGCGCCGCGGCCTTCGCGTATTAGGAGCGGGCGATGACGCGCGCGCTGCCCGAGCGCTTCAACTTCGCCCAGCACCTGCTCGAGACCAACTCATCGCGTGCCGGCAAGATCGCCTACATCGACGATGCCGGCCGCCTGACGTACGGCGAGCTGGCCGAGCGCGTGCGGCGCTGCGCGGCGGCGCTCGGCGCGCTCGGTGTGCGGCGCGAGGAGCGCGTGCTGCTGCTGATGCACGACACCTGCGACTGGCCGGTGGTTTTCCTCGGCGCGCTGTACGCGGGCGTCGTGCCGGTGGCCGTGAACACGCTGCTCACCGCCGCCGACTACGCCTACATGCTCGAGCACAGCCGCGCGCAGGCGGCGTTCGTCTCGGCGCCGCTTGCGGCGACGCTGCAGGCGGCGATGGGGCAGGCCGCGCACGAAGTGAAGACGGTGGTCGTCGCGCGCGGACAAGCCGCCTGCGGCGCGCTGGACTTCGAGCAGCTGCTGGCGCGCCAGGCGCCGCTTTCCGCACCTGTGGCCACCGGCGCCGACGAGCCGGGCTTCTGGCTGTACTCGTCCGGCTCGACCGGCCGTCCGAAAGGCACGGTGCACACGCACGCGAACCTGTACTGGACCGCGGAGCTGTACGGCAAGCCGGTGCTCGGGCTGCGCGAGGACGATCTGTGCTTTTCGGCAGCGAAACTGTTCTTCGCCTACGGGCTGGGCAATGCGCTCACTTTTCCGCTGTCGGTCGGAGCCTCGGTGCTGCTGATGGCCGAGCGTCCCACACCGGACGCCGTGTTCAAGCGCTGGGTCGAACACAAGCCCACGGTCTTCTTCGGCGCCCCGACCGGCTACGCCGGCATGCTCGCGTCGCCCAACCTGCCGGCGCGCGAGCAGGTGCGGCTGCGGCTTTGCTCGTCGGCCGGTGAAGCGCTGCCGCGCGAAATCGGCGAGCGCTTCACGCGCCATTTCGGCTGCGAGGTCATCGACGGCATCGGCTCCACGGAGATGCTGCACATCTTCATCTCCAACCGGCCCGGCGACGTGCGCTACGGTACGTCCGGCAAACCGGTGCACGGCTACCGCGCCGAGCTGCGCGACGAGCACGGCCGCGTGATCGACGGCGCCAACGTCGTCGGCGACCTGTACATCGACGGGCCGTCGGCGGCGCTGATGTACTGGGGCAATCGCGCCAAGTCGCGCGAGACCTTTCAGGGCGCGTGGACGCGCACCGGCGACAAGTACTACCGCGACGATGACGGCTACTACGTTTATGCCGGCCGCAGTGACGACATGCTGAAGGTCAGCGGCCAGTACGTGTCGCCGTTCGAGGTCGAAGCCACCCTGATGGAGCACCCAGCGGTGCTGGAGGCAGCGGTGATCGGGGTGGCCGATGCCGACGGCCTCACGCGGCCGAAGGCGTTCATCGTGCTGAAGGACCCGCGGCAGGCCGGGGATGCACTGGCCGAAGAACTGAAGCAGTTCGTCAAGCAACGGCTAGCGCCGCACAAGTACCCGCGCTTCGTCGAGTTCCTGCCGGAGTTGCCGAAGACGGCCACCGGCAAGATCCAACGCTTCCGCCTGCGCGAGCGCGAGGCGGCGAAGTGACGGCCGGCGGCCATCGCTGCGGGTTTTCGCGGGGCGTTGGCAAAGTCGGGCGCGAACCTGCTTACACTCGCCCCGTCGCGCGCAGCGCCAGCCGGCGCGTGCGCAGGTGCGTATCGGTCACACAGGAGGAGACGACATGCGCAAATCGATTTTTGCCGCGGCGCTAGCGGCCGGCCTGCTGCTCGCTGCCGGTGCCGGCCAGGCCCAGAACAAGATCAAGATCGGCTTCATGCTGCCTTATACCGGCACCTTCGCCGCGTTGGGCAACGCGATCGAAAACGGCTTCCGCCTGCACGTGCAGGAACTGGGCGGCAAGCTCGGCGGCCGC
>JAKANT010000014.1 GCA_021823635.1 Pseudomonadota bacterium | reverse complement strand
GCTGGGCAGCCAGTTGCTGTCGTCGCTGATGCTGGTCGAGCGCAAGGGCGTGACGCAGGAGCAGATGGTGCAGATCCTGCGCGAATGCATCGACGACATGCGGCTGGCGATCGACGCGCTCGCCACCGAAGACTCCGGCCTGCTGTCCGCGCTCGGCAACCTGCGCTACCGCATGGAGCCGCGCCTGAAGGCGGCTGGCATCGAGCTGGCGTGGACCGCGCGCGGCCTACCGGAGGAAATCGACATCCATCCGGACGCGGTGCTGCCGATCCTGCGCATCGTGCAGGAGGCGCTGACCAATGCGCTGAAGCACAGCCGCGCGCGCGCGGTGCACGTGGTGATCGCGCTCGAAGAAGGCGGCGACGCGCCGTGGCTGGTGATCCGCGTGACCGACAACGGCCGCGGCATCACGCAGGAAGGCGTGGGCGGACGCGGGCTGCTCAACATGCGCGCGCGCGCGCAAAAGATCGGCGCGCAACTGAAGCTGGAAACCGTTCCCGGCGCCGGCACGCTGGTGCAGTTGCGCTACAAGCTGGAGCCGGTGGAGGTGGCGACCATCCTGCGTACCACGCAGGCGCCGCTGAATACGCAGGCGGTGATCGAGCGCGTGCGCCAGGGTTAAATGGCCGCGCGCAGCGACTCCGACGACGACTTCTTCGCCGCCGAAGCCCACGATCGCACGGTGCAGCCGGCCGCGCACGACGAAGCGCTCGCGCGCCTGGGCCGACGCCTGCCAGCGTCCGTCCACCTCGGCACCTCCTCCTGGAGCTTTCCCGGCTGGCGCGGTCTCGTCTACCGCGGCAGCCACAGCGAAGCGCAGCTCGCGCGCGAAGGACTGTCGGCCTACGCGGCGCATCCGGTGCTGCGCGCGGTCGGCATCGACCGCAGCTTCTACCAGCCGCTCGCGCAAGCCGACTACGCGCGTTACGCGCGCCAGGTGCCGACGGCGTTCCGCTTTCTGGTCAAGGCGCCGGCCGCGATCACCGACGCCGTGCAGCGCGCCGCCGGCGGCGAGCCCGCCGGCGCCAACCCGACGTTTCTCGATGCGAGCGTCGCCGCCGAACGCTTCGTGCTGCCGGCGCTCGAGGGTCTGGGCGCGAAGGCCGGCCCGCTGGTGTTCCAGCTGTCGCCGCTGCCGCGCGACTGGCTGCAGCCGCCGGCGGCGCACGCGCTGATCGAACGCATCGGCGCGTTCGTGGCCGCGCTGCCGCGCGCGCTGAACGGCCAGACACCGATCTACGCGGTCGAAGTGCGCGACGCCGCGCTGCTGACGCCGCGCTTCGTGCGCACGCTGCGCGAAGCGGGCGCGCGGCTGACGATCGGCATCCACGCGCGCATGCCGAACGCGGCGCGCCAGAGCGCCGCGCTGCGGGCGATGGACGCGCCGGGCGACGAGGAACCGTGGCGGCTGCGCGGCCCGCTGGTGGTGCGCTGGAACCTGCACGCCGGCTACCGCTACGAGGACGCGAAGAACCGCTACGCGCCGTTCGACCGCCTGCTCGACCCGGACATCGTCACGCGCGGCGCGCTCGCCCACCTGATCCGCGTGGCGCTCGCCAGCCACCAACCCGCGTTCGTGATCGTCAACAACAAAGCCGAAGGCTGCGCGCCGCTCAGTTGCGTGGAGCTGGCGCGGGCAGTGGTCGAGGGGCTGAAGACAGAGGACTGACCGCCGCGTACCGGCGTTCCGACGGTCGAACGACGACGGATCGCGTCAGGACCGGTAGACGCGTCCGTCGGCCGCCACCGCCAGAAACTGCACGCCCTGGCCGCGCAGAAAGGCCAGTGCCTCGCTCACCGGCATCAGCATCGCGATCGTCGCGCACGCGCCGGCCGCCACGCATAGCGGCGCGGCCACCGACACGCTCTGCCAATGCGCGGCCGGCCAACCGCTGCGCGGGTCGAGCAGGTGGCAGTAGCGGCGGCCGGCGCGCTCGAAGAAGCGCTCGTAGTCGCCCGAGGTCGCCACCGCGCCGCGCGCAACTTCGATGGCGCCGATCGTCGTGCCGGCAGCGGCGCGCGGGTGCTGGATGCCGATCGACCACGGGCGGCCGTCCGGCTGCGGACCGAAGGCGCGCACGTCGCCGCCCAGGTTGACGAAGCCGCGCCGCGCGCCGTGCGCCTGCATCGCCGCCGCCGCGCGATCGGCCGCGTACTCCTTGCCGATGCCACCGAAGTCGATCTCCATGCCGGCGCGCGGCAGGCGCAGTCGCGGCCGCCGCCATTCGACCTGCGACCAGCCGATCAGCGGCCGCAGCGCGTCCAGTTCCTCCTGTTGCGGCACGCGCCGAGCGGTGAAGTCCCAGGCGCGCCGCAGCACGCCCGAGGTGAGGTCGAACAGCCCGCCGCTTTGCTCGTATAACCGGGCGGCGAAATCCAGCAGCGCCGCCGTTTCGTCGTCGACCTCCAGCGCCGCGCCGCCCGCCGCGCCGTTGATGCGCGCGGTCACGCTGTCGGCGCGATAGCGCGAATACTTGGCCTCGATGCGCCGCACTTCGGCGATGGCCGCTTCCGTCCACGCGCGCGCCTGCGCTTCGTCCGGTGCGCACACGCGGATCTCGCAGCGCGAGGCCATCGCGCCGAATTCGACGCCGAACTCGTGCAGCGCGGCCACTCAGGCGCGCGGCCGCTTGCGCCGGGCCGCGAAGGTGCGGCGGAATTTCTCCACCTTCGGCGCCACCACGAACATGCAGTAACCCTGCGCCGGATTGTGGCGGAAGTATTCCTGGTGATAGTCCTCGGCGCGGAAGTAGTTCGCCGCCGGCACCATCTGCGTGACGATCTCGGCATCAAACTGCGGCGCGATCTCGCGCACGATCTGCTCCGCGGTGCGGCGTTGCTCGTCGGAGTGATAGAAGACGACCGACCGGTACTGCGTGCCGATGTCGTTGCCCTGGCGGTTCAGTTGCGTCGGATCGTGGATCGCGAAGAACACTTCGAGGATCTCGCGATAGCCGATCACCTTCGGGTCGAACTCGACGCGCACCACCTCGGCATGACCGGTCGCGCCCGAGCAGACCTGCGCGTAGCTGGGCGCGGCGACGTGCCCGCCGGCGTAGCCCGATTCCACGTCGACAACACCCTCGACCTCCTCGTACACCGCCTCCAGGCACCAGAAGCAGCCGCCGCCGAGGGTGGCGAATTCGTGACCGGGCCGCGGAACCGGCCCGAGCGGATGTGCGATCGACATGGCACGACTCCCTAAGCGGATTGCGGGCCAGAATAGCGCCGCTCACAAGACCGTGGGCCGGTTCGGCAGCTCGTCCGGATTCTCTCCGCCGGCGGCCGGAAAGTGCCGCGCCAGCAGTGCGCCCACCGCGCCCACGGCCGCCACCACGCCGGCCTCGAACTCGCCGCGGCGAAACCGTTCGCGCATCGCGTCCACGATCGCGCGCCATTCGGCCGCCGCCACGTGCCGGGCAATGCCGCGGTCGGCCACGATCTCGATGCCGTGGTCGGCCAGCTCGACGTAGATCAGCACGCCGTTGTTGGCCTCGGTGTCCCAGACGCGCAGCTTGGCGAACAGCATCAGCGCGCGCTCGCGCGCCGGTGCGTCGCGCCGCAGGTAGGACCACGGCAGCGACGACTCCACCGCGAAACGGATCTCGCCGGTGGTCGTCGCTTCGGCAGTCGCGATCGCCTGCTGGATGCGTTCCAGCGCGGCGGCCGGAAATGCGCGACGCAGCGCCGCCGGCGTCGTGAACGCGTGCCTCAGGATCCGCCGCCAGCGCCACATCACCAGTCCCCTCCCGCGCCGCCGCCGGCGAAGTCGCCGCCGCCGCCGCTGCTCCACCCGCCGCCGCCCAGACCGCCGGAGAAGCCCCCGCCGCCGAAGCCGCCCGGAAAGAACACGTCAGCGCCGCGCCGCCGTCCGCCCAGCGCGCGCGCGGCGCGCGATCCGCTGCCCAGCGCGAGCGCAAAGGCCGCAATGCCGATCAGCGCGCCGAACAACACGGAGGACAACAGAAAGCCGCCGATGGCGCCGCTGCCGACGCCGGCCGCCAGCGCCCCCGGCACGCCGAACAGGCGCCTGAGCACACTGCCCGCGATCACGCCCGCCAGCACGAACGGGATCAGCAGTGCCAGCACGTCTTCGCCGGCATCGACCGTGCGCTGCGATACCCCGGCCGGCGCCGGCAGGCCCTCACCTTCGATCAGCTTGAAGATCGCATCCAGCCCCGCGGCCAGCCCGCCCGCGTAGTCGCCCTGCTTGAAGCGCGGCGCGATCGCCTCGCGGATCACCCGCTTGGCGGCTACGTCCGGCACCGCACCTTCGAGCGCGCGCGCCACCGCGATCCAGACGCGGCGATCCTCCTTGGCGACCACAATCAGCAGCCCGTCGCCCACGCCGGCGCGGCCGATCTTCCAGGCCTCGCCCACGCGTTGCGCGTAATCGGCGATCGGCTCCGGCTGCGTGCTCGCCACCATGACGATGGCGATCTGGCTGCCGTGCGCGGTCTCGAAGGCGGCGAGCTTGTCCTCGAGCGCGCGCTTCTCGGCCGCGCTCAACGTGCCGGTGGTGTCGGTCACGCGCGCAAGCGGCGGCACCGCGAGCAGACCGTCCGGCCCGCGCACGTCGGCGGCGGCCGCGACGGTGGCCAACGCCGCCGCGGCGAACGCGAGCAGCCAATGGCCCGCGGGCCGATGGCCAACGATCATTTCTTGGCCGTGCCGAAATCGACCGTCGGCGCCTTCTTCAGCTCCGCCTCGTTATCGACCGCGAACTGCGCCTTCTCTCGGTAGCCGAACACCATCGCGGTGATGTTCTGCGGAATCTGGCGCACGTACGTGTTGTAATCCTGCACCGCCTTGATGTAGCGGTTGCGCGCGACCGCGATGCGGTTCTCCGTGCCTTCGAGCTGCGTGCGCAGGTCCTGGAAGGCCGCGTTCGCTTTCAGGTTCGGATAGTTCTCCACCACCACCAGCAGCCGCGCCAACGCGGAGGACAGCTCGCCCTGAGCCTGCTGGAAGCGAGCCAGTGCCGCCGGGTCGTTGACCAGCTCCGGCGTGGCCTGAATCGAGGTCGCCTTGGCGCGCGCCTCCACCACGCGCGCGAGCGTCTCCTGCTCGAAGTTCGCTTCGCCCTTGACCGTGTTGACGATGTTCGGGATCAGATCGGCGCGGCGCTGATACTGCGACAGCACTTCGGCCCAGGCCGCCTTCACCGCCTCGTCGCGGCGCTGGATTTCGTTGTAACCGCAGCCCGCGAGCAGGCTCGCCAAGGCCAATGCAAGGACGGCGCGCAGCATTCTTGTCATCGTTTCCTCCACAGAAAAACTTCGCAGCACGGCCGCCGCGCGATGTGGGTACGCAGCCGCCGAAACTCAAGCGTCGCGCGCAAGCCGCCGCGCGAGCGCTTCTTCGTATTCGTGCCAGACGCGCGCGGCGGTGGCCGGCCGGCCGCTCGCCTCCAGTTGCAGCAGCAGCGCGCGCAGGCGCTTGCCAGCGCGGCCGCCGTCGGGCGCGATCGCCTCGCGTTCGATCGCGGCGATCAGGCGGCCAATCTCGGCAAACTGCTCCAGCTCCGGCGGTAGGAAGCCGGCGTTCTTCAGCAAGCGGTAGGCGACGCGCACCTCTGCCGGCACGAGCGGGTCGTCGTCCAACGCAAGCGGCTTGCCCGCGCCCGGCAGATCGTCGAACTCGCCGCGCGCCATCGCCTCGGCGATGCGCCGCTCCACGAGTGCGTCCAGACCGAACGGTGCCTGCATGGCGCGATGGTAGCGCCGCGCCGAAGGGCCCCCGTAGAATCGCCGCCATGCAGGCGCGCGCGAGCCACGACATCCGCAAGGCGCTGGCCCAGTTCGCCACCGGCGTGACGGTGGTCACCACGCGTTCCCCCGACGGCACGCCGGTCGGTCTGACCGTCAATTCGTTCGCCTCGGTTTCGCTCGACCCGCCGCTGGTGCTGTGGAGCATCGCGCTGACGGCGCAGAGTTACGAAGTCTTTCGGACCTGCCAAAGCTACTTGATCCACGTGCTGGCGGTCGATCAGCTCGAAGTGGCGGCGGCGTTCGCCACCCGCGGCGCCGACAAGTTCGGCGCCACGCGTTGGCGCAGCAACGATTCGGGGCTGCCGCTGCTGGAAGGCTGCGTGGCCTGGTTCGAGTGCGGCAACCGCAGCCAGTATCCGGAGGGCGACCACGTGATCCTGGTCGGGCGCGTCGAGGCGTTTGCGATCGGCGGCGGCGCGCCGCTGATCTTTCACGACAGCCGCTACGTACGCCACCTCGAGGAAGCGCCGCTGCCGCGCGCGCTGCGTTCCCCCTGGACATGATGCGCCTGTGGGACATCTCGCCTGCCGTGGCGCCGGGTTTCCCGGTGTTCCCGGGCGACACCCCCTTTTCGTTTCGCTGGACCTGGAAGATCGCCCCCGGCTGCCCGGTCAACGTGTCCGAAATCACGATGTCGCCGCACACCGGCAGCCACGCCGACGCGCCGCTGCACTACGACGACGCCGGCGCTTCGATCGGCGACGTGCCGCTCGAGCCGTATCTCGGCCGCTGCCGCGTGATCCACGCGATCGGCGTGCGCCCGCTGGTCGAGCCGCAGCACGTCGTGGAGCGGCTGCGCGACACGCCGCCGCGCGTGCTGCTGCGCACGTACCAGCGCGTGCCGAGCGGCTGGGATCCGGATTTCGCCGCCGTCGCGCCGGCCGCGGTCGAACTGCTGCACGCGCACGGCGTGCGGCTGATCGGCATCGACACGCCGTCGCTCGATCCGGAGCGCAGCAAGACGCTCGACAGCCACCAGCGCGTGCGCGCCTTGCGCATTGCGATCCTGGAGGGGCTCGTGCTCGACGAGGTGCCGGAAGGCGATTACGAACTGATCGCGCTACCACTCAAATGGTGCGGCCTGGATGCCAGCCCGGTGCGCGCCGTGCTCAGGTCGCTGTGAATGCATCCGTCACGCGAAAGCGCGCCGATGAGCGCAGTCCGCAACGACGTGCAAGCCACCGCCGTGTCTGACCGCGCGCCGGTTGCGCCCGGCGACGACGCATGACGCGCGACGACTGCGAAGCGCTCGACCGGCGCGATCCGCTGGCCGCGCACCGCGACGCCTTCGCGCTGCCGGACGGCGTGATCTATCTGGACGGCAATTCGCTGGGGGCGCTGCCGCGCGCCACATTGCCGCGGCTGCGGCAGGTGATCGAAGACGAATGGGGCGAGCGGCTGATCCGTGCCTGGAACGACGCCGGCTGGATCGAGGCGCCGCGGCGCGTCGGCGCCAAGATCGCCAAGCTGATCGGCGCCGCTCCGCACGAAGTGGTGTGCGCCGATTCGACCTCGATCAACCTGTTCAAGGTGCTGGCCGCGGCGCTGAAACTGCAGTCCGAGCGGCCGCAGGTGTCGATGCGCGAGCGGCGCCTGATCGTCTCCGAGCGCGGCAACTTCCCGACCGACCTGTACATCGCGCAGGGGCTGGCCGAATGGCTCGGCGGCCGCTACGAGCTGCGCCTGGTCGAGTTCAACGAAGTGACCGCGGCGATCGACGAGTCGGTGGCCGCGGTCATGCTCACGCACGTCAATTACCGCACCGGCGCCAAGCACTCGCTGACCTCGGTCACCTACCGCGCGCAGCAGGCCGGCGCGCTGGCGATCTGGGACCTCGCGCATTCGGTCGGCGCCGTGCCGGTGGATCTGAACGCCGCGCACGTGGATTTCGCGGTCGGCTGCGGCTACAAGTATCTGAACGGCGGGCCCGGCGCGCCGGCCTTCCTGTACGTCGCCGACCGGCACCTGAAGGCGCTCGCCGGCGAGCGTTTCGTGCAGCCGCTGGCAGGCTGGCTCGGCCATCGCGCGCCGTTCGACTTCGCGCCCGATTACGAGCCCGCACGCTCGATCGACCGCTTTTGCGTCGGCACGCCGTCGATCCTGGCGCTGGCCGCGCTCGAATGCGGCGTCGATACGGTGCTCGCCGCCGGCATCGACGCCCTGCGCGCGAAGTCGGTGCAGCTCACGGAGCTTTTCATGCGGCTGGTCGAGGAGCGCTGCGCCGGCTTCGGTCTGCGGCTGGTCACGCCGCGCGACGCCGGTTACCGCGGCAGCCAGGTCAGCCTCGCGCACGCCAACGCCTGGCCGATCATGCAGGCGCTGATCGCGCGCGGGGTGATCGGTGACTTCCGCGCGCCCGACATCCTGCGCTTCGGCTTCGCGCCGCTTTACCTGCGCTTCGTCGACGTCTGGGATGCGGTCGAGGCATTGCGCGAGGTGCTGACTTCCGGCAGTTGGGATCAACCGCATTTCCACCAGCGCAAGGCGGTGACATGAGCGATGCGATCGACTGCGCGGCCGGCGGCGCCCGCGGCGAACCCGCCGCCGCGATGACCTACGGCGACTACCTGCATCTGGACGCGATCCTGAACGCCCAGCACCCGCGCTCGCCCGATCCGAACGAGTGGCTGTTCATCATCCAGCACCAGACCAGCGAGCTGTGGATGAAGCTGGCCCTGATCGAGTTGCGCGGCGCGCGCGCCGCGATCGCGGCCGACGAACTGCCGCCGGCGTTCAAGATGCTGGCGCGCGTGTCGCGCGTGATGGAGCAACTGGTGCATGCCTGGGACGTGCTCTCGACCCTGACGCCGTCCGAGTACAGCGCGATTCGGCCGTATTTGGGGTCCAGTTCCGGCTTTCAGTCCTGGCAGTACCGCGAGATCGAATACATCCTGGGTAACAAGAACGCGGCGCTGCTCAAGGTGCACGAGCAGCGCGCCGATATCCATGCGCAGTTGCAGCGCGCGCTCGCCGCGCCGTCGCTGTACGACGAGGCGATCGCGGCCCTGGCGCGGCGCGGTTTCGCGATCGCGCCGCAGGTGCTGGCGCGCGACCGCAGCCTGCCGCACCGCTTCGACGACTCGGTCGAAGCGGCATGGCTGACGGTGTACCGCGCGCCGCGCGAGCACTGGGAGCTTTACGAACTCGCGGAGGAACTGGTCGATCTGGAAGACGCTTTCCGCCAATGGCGGTTTCGGCACATGACGACCGTCGAGCGCGTGATCGGTTTCAAGCGCGGCACCGGCGGCACCAGCGGTGTCGCCTACCTGCGCAGGATGCTCGACGTGGTGCTGTTTCCGGAGTTGTGGAAGGTGCGGACGGATCTCTGACGAACGAGGTGCGGCGATGACGTTCATCAAGCCCTACATCATCCGCCTGTCGCACTGCGACCCGACCGGCTACGTCTTCTATCCGCACTACTTCCACATCTTCAACGCGCTGGTCGAGGACTGGTTCTACGAGGGGCTGGAGATCCCGTTCGACGAGCTTTTGATGCAGCGCCAGCTCGCCTTGCCGAGCGTGAAGCTGGAGACGACCTTCCTCAAACCCACCAAGATGGGCGAGACGGTCGATTTCTGGCTCACCGTCAGCCACCTCGGCCGCAGCTCGATCCGCTTCACGATGGGGGTGGACAAGGACGGCGAGCACCGCGTGCGCATGAACCGCGTGATCGTCTGCGTCGATCAGCGTACCGGCAAGGCGGTGCCGGTGCCGGCGGACCTGCGCGAGAAGATCCAGGCCTTCATGCTCGGTTGACGGCGCCTTCCTGCGGCTGCGCCAGCGTGCCCGGCCGACGCAGCCGCGCCATTTCCTGCTCGTAGGCGGCGAGGAAGGCGCGGCTGAACGCTTCGTCGAAGCCGCCCGGCATGGCCGCGATCTCGCGCAGCGCGGCGACGTACAGATCCCATAGCGCCGCCTTGCGGCGCGCCGGCAGCAGCGAGTCGAGCAGGCCCGAGGACGCGAGCTTTTTCTCCAGCGCCGCCGGTTCGACGCGCGCCATCAGCTCGCGCGCCGCCGCGCGCATCGCGAACATGGTCGCGCGCGCGTGGGCCTCCAGTTCGGCGGCGCTGTCGTCGATCGCCTGCGGCCCGGACAGGAACGTCGGCAGCGGCGGCTTGACCAGCGCGGCGAGCGCCCGTTCGTCGTCGAGCGCGAACTTCAACGGGTTGTTGTTCTTGTTGCGGATGCTCGCCGTCTCGGCGCCGCCGTCGCGCCGCACCAGCATGCGCAGGCCGAGCTGCCTGCGCAGCGCGGCGATCGCGCTGCGCAGCACGGCGCCGATCGTGCGCATCGTGTCGGGGCGCAGTCCGTGCGGGAGTTCGATCTGCGCCCTGGCGCCCTCCTCGAACGCCTCCCACAGTTCCGCCGGCGTGGCCGGCGGCCCGCCGGCGGCCGCGATCGCGCTGCGGTCGACGACGATGCGCGTGCGCTCCTCGGCCTCGGCGCGTTCGTCCCACGGCACGTCCTCCTCGGCGAGCGCCGGTTGCGAATCGCCGATCTCCACGCCGATCACGTAGTGCGCGATCGCCAGCCGGTCGCCCGGGTTCAGCTCGGCCCGCTGTCCCGACTGCAGCACGCGGCCATTGATGGCGACCGGGTTGGGGCTGCCCATGTCCTCGATGTAGAACCTGCCGTCGGCGAAGCTCACGTGCGCGTGAAACCGCGACACCGTGCGCTTGGGATCGGGCAGCCGCAGACGTGCGCTGTCGGCGCGGCCGATCAGGCCGCCGGCGGCATCAAACCGCGCCACGAGCGGCGCGACGTCGCCGCCGTCGCCCGAGGACAAAACCCGCAAGGTCAGAATCACCGCCCCCTCCGTTCGGCATCGGCAACCTCGGCCGCCCCGGCCGCATCCCGACGCGGCCCCCGCGCCCAGCCGGGGCGCCGCGCACTCGGCGTGCAGCGAGTCTATCCGCGCCGGCGCGCTTCGTTCGCGCGAATACCCAGCCAACCGGGGCCGAGCGGCGGCGCCGCGTAGAATCGTGCACGACCTCGCCGCATTACCCCGCAGGTGCCTTCATGACCGCCGCCCGTTCCTCCGCGCAGAGCAAAGCACCGTTCAAGTGGGACGACCCGCTGCTGCTGGAAGACCAGTTGACCGAGGAGGAACGCATGGTGCGCAATGCCGCGCGGCGCTACGCGCAGGAAAAGCTCGCGCCGCGCATCCTGGAAGCGTTCCGCCACGAGAAGACCGATCCGGCCATCTTCCGCGAGATGGGGGCGCTCGGGCTGCTGGGCCCGACCATCCCGGCCGACTACGGCGGCCCGGGACTGAACTACGTCAGCTACGGACTGATCACGCGCGAGATCGAGCGCATCGACTCCGGCTACCGTTCGATGATGAGCGTGCAAAGCTCGCTGGTGATGCTGCCGATCTACGAGTTCGGCTCCGAAGCGCAACGGCGCAAGTACCTGCCGAAGCTCGCCAGCGGCGAATTGATCGGCTGCTTCGGGCTGACCGAACCGAACCACGGCTCCGACCCCGGCAGCATGGAGACGCGCGCGCGCGCGGTGGCCGGCGGCTGGCGGCTCACCGGCAGCAAGATGTGGATCAGCAACAGCCCGATCGCCGACGTGTTCGTCGTTTGGGCCAAGAACGACGAGGGCCGTATCCGCGGCTTCATCCTGGAAAAGGGGATGAAGGGGCTGTCGGCGCCGCCGATCCACGGCAAGGTCGGGCTGCGCGCTTCGATCACCGGCGAGATCGTGATGGATGACGTGTTCGTGCCGGCAGAGAACGAACTGCCGAACGTCGAAGGGCTCAAAGGGCCGTTCACCTGCCTGAACTCGGCGCGCTACGGCATCGCCTGGGGCGCGCTCGGCGCGGCCGAGGACTGCTGGTTCCGCGCGCGCCAGTACGTGCTCGAGCGCAAACAGTTCGGCCGCCCGCTGGCCGCCAACCAGTTGATCCAGAAAAAGCTCGCCGACATGCAGACCGAAATCACGCTCGGCCTGCAAGCGTGCCTGCGGCTGGGCCGTCTCAAAGACGAAGGCAAGGCGGCGGTGGAGGCGACCAGCATCGTCAAGCGCAACTCGTGCGGCAAGGCGCTGGAGATCGCGCGCATGGCGCGCGACATGATGGGCGGCAACGGCATCTCGGACGAGTTCGGCGTGGCGCGCCACCTCGTCAACCTCGAAGTCGTCAACACCTACGAAGGCA
>JAKANT010000405.1 GCA_021823635.1 Pseudomonadota bacterium | reverse complement strand
GAGGCGATGCAGAAAGCGGGCGCGGACGACGCCGATTTCCAGCGCGACGTGCTGCGCGCCAAGCTGATCGAGGCGCGCGCAGTGCTCGCCGATCGAGCCGCCGCCGAGCGCGCGCTGGCCGAGCGCGTCGGCCGTTGGCTGCGCACCGTGCCGGTGACCCGGCTGGCGTTTTACTGGCCGATTCGCGGCGAGCCGGACCTCACGCGCGCGGTCGCCGCCTGGCTGGCCGAAGACGCACAGCGGCGCGCAGCGCTGCCGGTGATCGCCGGCGACGTGCTCGAATTCGCGCCGTGGACGCCGGACACGCCGATGGTCACGGGGCCTTACGGCATCCCGGTGCCGTCGCGCCACGCCCGCCTCAATCCGCAGCTGCTGCTGATCCCGTGCGTCGCGGTCGACAACCTGCGCTACCGGCTCGGCTACGGCGGCGGTTACTACGACCGCACGCTGGCGCGCCTGGACCCGCGGCCGGTGACGGTGGGCGTGGTGTTCGAGTGCGGGCGCGTGAACACGATAGCGCCGCAACCGCACGACATCCGGTTGGATCTCGCGCTCACCGAGGCGGGCGTGTTGTAGCGCCTCTCAGGTGTCGCGCCGCGGGCGGCGCGCGAACTCGTCGAGCAGCCAGTCGCGAAACAGCACCACATGCGGCAGAGCGCGCCGCTCGCGGTTCTCGATCAGGTAGTAGGCGTAGCCGGTGCGCAGGCGAAGTTGCGGAAACGGCGCGATCAACTGCCCGGCAGCGAGCAGATCGTCCAGAAACGGCTGGCGGCCGAGCACCGCGCCCTGGCCGCGCACGGCGGCCTGTACGGTCTGGTCGATGAACGTGAAGTACAGCTTGCCTGCGGCGGGCCGCTGTTGCTCGAGCGGCACGCCGGCGAATTCGAACCAGCGCGACCAGGTGCTCGCGCTCGACACCGGCGTACCGTCGTCGACCTCGAGCAACGGCAGACGCAGCAGATCGGCAGGCACCTCGAGCGTCACGCCGCCGCGCTCGAGCAGGGTCGGGCTCAGCGCAGGCGCGATCTCCTCGGCGAGCAACTCCACCGCCCACTCGGGCGCGAGCCGCGGCAGGCAGCGGCGCAGCGCGAAGTCGACGCCGGCCGCTTCGATGTCGACGAAACGGTCGCTGGCGTCGATGCGGATCTCGATCTCCGGGTGCGCGCGCTGAAACGCCGCCAGCCGCGGCACCAGCCACAGCGATGCGAAAGACGCATAGGTGGTCAGCGCCACGCGCGGCGCGCCGGCCGCGCCGCGGATCTCGTCGACGGTGCGATCGATCGCCGCCAGCGCCTGGCGCACCACGCTCTGCAGTTGCGCGCCGGCGGCGGTCAGCGCGAGCGCGCGCGTCTGGCGCACGAACAGTTTCCTGCCGACCTGCCGCTCCAGCGCCGCGACCTGACGGCTGACCGACGATTGCGTGAGGTTCAGCTCGGTCGCCGCCCGCGTGAACGACAGCAGGCGCGCCGCGGCCTCGAAGCCGCGCAGGGCGGCCAGTGCAATCGGGCGGCGACGCGGAGGGCGTGCGGGCACGAGCGGATTATGCATGCACGAAACGCATGCGCAGGCTGCGAACGTTTCGCTTGTCGCCGGCGCGCGCGACCCCTGTAATGGCTTCGCTCGCAATGGCAATGGCAACGGGCGGGAGAAGCGCGATGCAGTGGGAAACGGTGCGGACGATCGACCTCGGTCATGAACAACTGCTGGTGTTGAAAGATCGGCGCGGCACGCGCGTGCGCGTGTTGTACGGTGCGCTGTGGCTGACCGAGGAAAACGGGGCCGGCGATCGGTTCCCCGCCAGCGGTGACGAGGTGGTCATCCGATCGCGCGGGGTGGCCCTGCTCGAGGGCGTGGGCGTCGCTCGCGTGCAGTTGATCGAACCGCGGCGCGACGTCTGGCGCGCGCGCCTGGCGGCGGCCTTGCGCCCGATTTGGCGTAGGCTGGTGCCGCTGCGCTGGCGCCGTGCCGGGGCGCGCGCGGCGATCTTTTTCGCAGCCGGTGCGGTCAGCCTGGCGCTGCTCGAAGCGGCGGTTCCGGGGCCGCCGCTCGCGTCCTACGAGGCGACGCCGCGCTCGGCCGAAGCGCAGGCCGATTCGGTGCCGGCGCAGGCGGCATGCGACCTGCGCCGGCCGCTTCGACGCGTCGGCTGAACGGAGCGCTTTATGCGGCTGGTGATCGGCAATAAGAACTATTCGTCGTGGTCGCTGCGGCCGTGGCTGCTGATGCGCCACGCGGGCATCGCTTTCGAGGAAATCCGGCTCAGCTTCAATGCGCCGACGTTCAAGCGCGACGCGCTCGCGTTCAGCCCGAGCGGGAAGGTGCCGGTGCTGATCGACGGCGACCTCGCGGTGTGGGACAGCCTGGCGATCGCCGAGTACCTGGCGGAGAAGTTCGCCGATCTGGCGCTGTGGCCGCGCGATGGCCGGCAGCGCGCCGAGGCGCGCGCGATATGCGCCGAGATGCATTCCGGGTTCCAGGCCTTGCGCACGCACATGAGCATGAACGTGACCGCGCATCTGCCGGGGTTGGGTTGGAACGTCGCGGTGCAAGACGACATCGACCGCATCTCGGCGATCTGGAGCGGGCTGCGCGCGCGTCACCGCGCCGAGGGGCCGTTCCTGTTCGGCCGCTTCGGCGTTGCCGACGCCTACTTCGCGCCCGTAATCTGGCGCTTCAATACCTACAGACCGAAGCTCGCGCCGTCGCTCGACGAATACCTGCG
>JAKANT010000013.1 GCA_021823635.1 Pseudomonadota bacterium | reverse complement strand
TTGCCCACGCCGCCCGGGCCGATGATCGTGACCAGCCGCGCGCCGCGCGCGAGCGTCGAGGCCAGTTCGGACAGCTCGAGCCTGCGCCCGACGAACGCGGGGGCGGGCATGGCTCCGCGTTCGGCGGCGCGCGCCACGCCGCTCGCCAGCGCGCGGAGCGCCGGCGAAGGCTCGGCGCCCAGCTCGCGCGCCAGCCGCTCGCAGTAGGCCGCGTAGTGGCGGTCGGCCTCTTCGCCTCGATCCTGCGCGCGCAGGCCGAGAAGCAGCCGGCCGAGCGCGGTTTCGTCCAGCGCATCGACGGCCAGCATCTGCTGCGCCAGTGCGACGGCCTCGTCGGCGCCGTCGTCGAGCCGCGCGAGCCGCGCAACGGCCGCTTCGCGCCAGCGATTGGCGAGCGCCGTGCGTTCCAGTTGCAGCCACTCGGCGAGCGCCGGAAAGCCGTCGCAAGTGAAGCCGTCCAGCAGTGCCCCAGGATACGGCGGCACCCGCGCCTCGCCGCCGGCGCTCGGCAGCTGCGCGACGTCCGTGGGAAGCGCAAGCCGCACCCTTCGGCGGTCGGCTTCGAGCGCCGCCTGCACACCGAACGCCGCCAGCACGCCGCGCATGCGGTGCAGGTTCATGCGCAGGCTGTGCTGCGCTTCGGCCGCCGCCGCCTGCGGCCACAGCAGCGCGCACAGCCGCTCGCGCGGCACCCAGTCCGACGCGAGCGCCAGATAGGCGAGCGCCCAGCCGGTCAGGTTGTCGGGCAGCGGGCGCAGCCCGTCGTCCTGCACCCATCCGGGCGCGGTGCCGAGCAGCCGCAGCATCGTCATCGGGCGCCGTTGACGCCGCGTTGACGCGCGCCGCACACACTGCGCGCATGGCCGCTGCCAACGACAAAGAGCCGCCGCTCGCCAGCTTCGTGCTGCGCGTGCACGGCCGCTCCGCGCGCCTGACCTACGAGCTGCTGGACGTGCGCACCGGCCAACGAAAGCGCTTCTCGAGCCTGAACAAGCTCGCCGCTCACCTGCGCACGCTGGGCCTGGATCCGAACCATCTCGGCGTCGATACTAGCGACGAAGCCTGACCGCGGACAGCACCCGCGCTTCGACCCGCTCCGGCGACGGAAAACGGAAAAACCGCTGCGGCACGCTGGCGCGCCGCAGCGGTTCCGGCAGTGGCCAAGCTGTCAAGGCAGCACGTTGCCCCACACCTCGTCGCCGCTGCCGAGCACGAACTCGCGCCAGCCGAGCACTGCACGGCCCGAGGCGGCGAGCGCGGCGGCCAGCGGCAACACGTCAGAAGAGGCGGTCGAACTGGCGGCCTGCGCGGGGCTCCACGTGTTGCTGCCGGACGGCAGGCGGCCCACCGCGGCCTGTCGCTGCGTCTGGTAGTTCCAGACGAGCACCGCGTCGCCGGCGGCGTTCATCGCCAGCTCCCAGCCGAGCGCCACGCCCGCGCTGTCCGGCACTGTGACCGGCGAACTCCACGCGCCGCCGTAGCGCCGCGCGCGCAGCTGCGGGCTGCCGGAGACCGTCTCGCGCATGATCAGCAGGTTGGATCCGTCGGCGGCGACCGCGAGGCGGGCGTTGGCCACCGTGATCTGCGGCAGCCCCGCGGAGACGTCGGTCCAGCTCGTGCCGTTGAAGCGCCAGACGCGGTTGTGCGTCAGCAGTAGCGCGCTGCCGTTGTCGGCCAGACCGAGGCCGCTGACCTGGAACACCGAGCTGCTGCCGGTGAAGACCGCCGGCGTGCTCCATGTGCCCGCGGCGCGGTCGTAGCGTGCATACACAGTGCTCTCGCCGGCGGCATTGATGCGCGCCCACACCGCGATCGCGTTGCCCTGCGTGTCCATCGCGATCCGATGGCCGCCCGCGTCCTCGTCCGAGCTGGAGTAGTTCTCGATGAAGCTGGCGGGGCTCCACGCGCCGGTGGCCGCATCGAAGCGCGTGGCCACCGTGCGCCAGATCGGCGAGCCGGTGGCGCGGTCGGAGGCGAGCAGCAGCGCGTTGCCGTCGGCGTCGGCCGCCAGCCCCGGACCCGGCTGCCCGGCCGACGACGCGCCGAGGTTGCCCACGTAATGCGGTGCGCTCCAGCTCGACGTGACGGCGCTGAAGCGCACCACCACGGCGCGCGCCACCGAGTTGACGATCTCGTACCAGGCGACGAAGACGTCGCCGTTGCCCGCCTGCGCCACGGCGGGCGCGCTGCGCGCGCCGGTGCCGCTCGTCAGCCGCAACGGTGTCGTCCAGCTCAGGCCGTCGGTCGAGTTCGAGGTCTCGATGTGATCGTCGAACCCGCTCGACCCCGAACGGACCCAGACCAGGGTGGCGCGCCCGGACGGAGCCACCGCCGAACGGATGCGAATCACGCCGGGGTGGGACGTGACGACGGCCTGCACGCGGCGCGGGTTGCCCGCGACGTTGGAGGCCGGCGTCACGGTCAGCGTGGCGGCGTTGCTGGTGACGGAGCCGGCCGCGTTGCTGACGACCACCGTGAACTGCGCGCCGTTGTCGGCGAGGGTGGTCGCCGGCGTCGTGTAGCTGGAAGCGGTGGCGCCGCCGATGTTCACGTCGTTGCGCCGCCACTGGTACGCCAGCGGCGCGGTGCCGGTGGCGGTGACGGTGAAGGTCGCGGTCTGCCCTTCGACCACGGTGGCGTTTTGCGGCTGCGCGGTGATCGTGGGCGCCACCGGCGCGGGCTGCACCGTCAGCGTGGCGGCGTTGCTGGTGACGGAGCCGGCCGCGTTGCTGACGACCACCGTGAACTGCGCGCCGTTGTCGGCGAGCGTGGTCGCCGGCGTCGTGTAGCTGGAAGCGGTGGCGCCCGCGATGTCGGTGCCGTTGCGCCGCCATTGGTACGCCAGCGGCGCGGTGCCGGTGGCGGTGACGGTGAAGGTCGCCGTCTGTCCGGCGGGCACCGTCTGGTTCTGCGGCTGCGCGGTGATGGACGGCGGCACGATGCGCGCTCGCGTGACCACGAACCAAGAGAAACTCGTTACCTGCGCGGTCATGGCCGAGCCGGCGACGCCGGCGCCGGAGACCGGCTCCCAGCCGCTCTGCGCGGCATTGGTCTTGAAGAGCTGCGGTGATTGACCGGATGGCACGCTAGCCGGATCGAAAGGCACCGAGACCATCACCGGCGCGGCGAACGCTGTGCCGTGCGGCGTGAAGGCGTAGACGTTGCCGGCGGCCTCGCGGTCCGACGGCAGCGCGGGTGCACCGGCGCCGCTGCGCGCGATCGCGATGTCCACGGTGGTCGTCAGTGCGCCTGCCGGGACGGCGACGCTCGCGCCATCGGGGCCGTTCACCGTTCCGCCGCTCGGCCCGATGCCGGAGGCAGACGGGGGCGGGGCGGGCGGCGGATCGCTGCCGCCGCAGCCGCCGAGCAGCACGGCGAGAGTAAGAAGGGCACCCAAGAGGGCACGCCGGCCGGATCGTTCGCTTCGCATCGGTTCCTCCGCAGCGCGTTGGTCGGTACGCGTGCGCAGTGTCGATGGCGAGCGTCAATGCGGCGTCAACGGCGGGCGCGGTCAGCGGCCGGCCGACGGCGCGGGCGATGGCGCATCGCGGCAGGGCGTACAGCGGAAGCCGGCCCGGCATACCACCGTGTCGGGCCGGGGCGCTTCGGGGCCCAGGTCGCCGACCGGCGGCGGACGCGCCGAAACTCGCGACGACGCGAGGCCCGCTATGCGCCGGTCGCGCCTGCTAGTGCGGCCGCTCGTGCACTTCGCCGCGTTCGATCACGAACAGCTTTTCGATCAGGCCCACCGAATGCGTGTAATCGGATTCCGACAACAGGATCGACGGCCCTTCTTTCTTGACCGCCTGCAGCACCTCGACCAGGCGCTGCGCGAGCGCGGGCGCGATGCCTTCGAACGGCTCGTCGAGCAGCAGCAGCCTCTTGCCGGCCATCAGGGCGCGCCCAAGCGCGACCAGCTTCTGTTGTCCGCCGGAGAGCTGCAGGGCGCGGCGTTTGGCGAACGCCGCGACTTCGGGAATCAGTTCGTAGACGCGCGCCAGCCGCGCGCGGGCGTTCGGGGCGGCGACGGCCCAAGCCGGCACGAGCAGATTTTCTTCGACCGTCAGTTCCGGAATCAGTCGCCGGTCTTCCGGCATGTAGCCCACCTGCAGACGGGCGCGCCGGTGCGCGGGCGCGGCGGTCACGTCCGCGCCGTCGATACGCACGCGGCCGGCAGCCGGCCGCACCAGGCCCATGATGGCGCGCATCAGCGTGGTCTTGCCGGCGCCGTTGCGGCCGATCAGCCCGGCGACGCGGCCGCCTTCGAGCGTAAGCGTGACGCCGCGCAGGATGCGCGCCCGCTCGATCATCACGTCGAGGTTTTCGATCGCCAGCATCACGCCGCCGCCCGGCTGCGGTGGATCTCGGTGCCGATCACGTATTTGCGCACCTCGGCGTCGGCCAGTACGTGCGCGGTCGGCCCGTCGGCCAGCACGCGGCCGTCGTAGAAGGCGATCACGCGTGCCGCGTAGCGCTCGACGATCTCCATGTCGTGCTCCACGAACAGGCAGGCCGCGCCGGAGGCGGCGACCTGCGCCATCACGGTGTCCATCAGCGGAAATTTCTCTTCCACCGCCACGCCGCTGGTCGGTTCGTCGAGCAGCAGCAGCGACGGCGCGCCGACCGTGGCCATCGCGATGTCGAGCAGCTTGCGCACGCCCTGCGGCAGCGCGGCGACCGGCGCGGCGGCGTGCTCCTCGATCGTGTAGCGCGCCAGCAGCGCACGCGCCTCACGCTCGCGCGCCGGCGTGGCCAGCGGCGCCAGCCACGAAAGGCGCGGTTCGCGCAGCATGCCGAGCGCGATCAGCACGTTGTCGAGCACGGTCAGCTCGCGGAACAGTTGCGACACCTGGAACGAACGGCACACGCCGGCACGCACGACTTCGCGCGGAGGCAGGCCGGTGATGTCCCGGCCGCGGAAGTAGATCCGCCCCGCGCTCGGTTTCAGGTAGCCGGTCACCATGTTGATGAACGTGGTCTTGCCGGCGCCGTTGGCGCCGATCACGCCGACGATCTCGCGCTCGCCGACGGTGACGTTGACGTCGGCCGCCGCAGTCACCGCGCCGAAGCTCTTCGCCAGGTCGCGCGTCTGCAGGACCGCCGTCATGTGCGCACCGCCCGCAGCCGCGCCAGCAGGGACCACAGCCCCTTGGGCAAGAACAGGATCACGGCCAGCAGCACCACGCCCAGCGACATCTGCCAGGTGTACGGCGAGAGCTGCAGCACGTAGGTCTTGATGACCTCGAACAGGAACGCGGCGGAGAGCACCGCGCCCACATGCATCGTGCCGCCCAGCAGCGCGATGAAGACGAACTCTCCCGAGGTGGTCCAGTACGCCATGTCGGGGCCGACATGGACGGCGGCCATCGCCTGCAGGCCGCCGCCGAGCGCGGCCAGCACTGCGGCGACGATGTACTTGTAGTAGACGATGCGGCGCGCCGAGACGCCGAGGTACTCGACGCGGATCTCGTTTTCGCGGATCGCCTCGCCGGCGAAGCCCATGCCGGAGCGCAGGTAGCGCTGCAGCGCGATCGCGCAGCCGAACGTCAGCACCACCGCGAGCGCGAACACCCAGGTCTTGGCGGCCGCGCCCGGTGCGAAGCCGAAGAAGGTCGTGGCCGGGACGTTGAAGCCGTCGGTGGAGCCGAGCGCCTGCGACTTCTACAGCAGGCCATACAAGATCATCGAGAACGCCAGCGAGAACATGGCGAAGAAGATTTCGCGGTAGCGCGCCAGCAGCAATCCCAGCACCGCCGCCACCGCGGCCGCGGTGACGGCGCCCAGCGCCAGCACCGCCAACGCGTCCGACACGCCCCAGAACTTGCCGGCGATGCCGGCCGCGTAGCCGCCGATGCAGTAGTAAAGCCCTTGGCCGAACGAAACCAGGCCGGCGCGCATCAGGATCAGCAGCCCCAGTACGACCAGCGCGTACGCCAGCGACACCGTGGCGACGAAGCGCAGCCAGGCCGGCAGAAGCGGTGCTGCGAACAGCAGCACGACCAGCGCCGCCGACAGTGCGAGGGTGGAGCGGTCGCGCATGGTCTTCAGATCTTCCTTGCCGCCGCGCGCGCGAACAGCCCCTGCGGCCGCACCGCAAGCACCAGCGCCATCACGCCGTAGATCACGAACAGCTCCACTTCCGGCCACAGGTGCACGCTCGCCGCACGCGCCAGGCCGACGATCAGCGCGCCCACCAGCGCCCCTTCCACGCGCCCCAGCCCGCCGGTCACCACCACCGCGAACGCGAGCACGATCACCTCGACCCCTAGGCCGGGGGCGACCGCGATCGCCGGCGCGGTCAGCGCACCGGCCAGGGCGCCCAGCACCGAGCCGATCACGAACGTGACGACGAACACGCGCGCAACGTCGATGCCCATCGCGGCGGCGACCTCGCGATCGTGGATCACCGCCAGCAGCAGCTTGCCCTGGCGCGTCCGGTTCAGCCCCCACCACAGCGCCAGCGCCACCAGTGCCGAGACCGCGATCAGCGCCAGGTCGTAGCCGGCGAAGCTCATCGCTCCCATCTTGACGCGGCCCAGCACCTCGTACGGCTGGAAGGCCGTGTACGCCTCGACGCCGAACAGCAGCTTGATCGCGTCTTCCAGGATCAGCAGCAGCGCGTACGTGACCAGCACCATCACCACTTCGTCGCGTCCGTACATCCAGCGCAGCACGCCGCGCTCGATCAGCAGACCCACGACCGCGCCGCCGACGAGCGCGGTGACGGCGAGCAACGCGTAGCTGCCGGCGGCCGGATAGTTACGCGCGAAGTACCAGGTAATGGAGGAGGCCGCCGCGTAGGCCCCGATCGCGTACAGGCTTCCGTGCGCGAGGTTCAGGATCCGCATCACTCCGTACACAAGGGTCAGCCCGGCGGCGACGATGAAAAGCCACGAGGCGTAGATCACGCCATCGACGACGATCGCCGCGAGCTTCAGCATGGCAGGAATGGATTCGCGCCGGGGCAGGGGGCGGGCAACGGCGGGCGCTCGATCGCCCGCGCATCGCTCGCCGCAGGATCAGCGCATCAGCACTTCGCGCCCGGGAATCCGGCTTCGATCCACTTGGCCGCGGGCATGCCTTCCGGCGGGTTGACGCATTCGGCCGGATAGCGCTTGATGTCGACGATGGTCGGCTTGCCGCCCACCAGCTTGAAGCGGCCGATCGGGTTCTCCTGGATCGCCTGGTGGCCTTTGCCGAGCGCCATCCTCACGGTGCCGCTGGGCGCCTCGAAGGTCAGACCCTCGAGCGCGGCGACGATGTCTTCCTGCGTCGGCTTCGGGTTCTTGGCCATCGCCTTGTCGGCGGCGGCCTTCAGCCCCAGGATCGCCTGCGCCATCACGTACGAGGCGTAGATCGGCGGCGCGCCGTAGTTGCGCGAATAGGCGTCGCGGAACCAGCGGTTCAGCGCATTGTCGGGTGCGAACACGCCGTACGGTCCGCGCGCGCCGATGACCGTGCCTTCCGGAATCGTCTCCGCCAGCCGGAACATCGACGGCTCGCCGGCGGTCAGCACCAGCAACTGCTTGTCGAACAGTCCGCGCGCCTTGCCCTGCTGCACGAAGCCTTCGAGATCCGCGCCCCAGAAGCTGGAGTGCACGAGGTCGGCTTCGCTCAGCATCAGCGCCGAGATTTCGGTCGTGAAGGTGCCGGCGAACAGCTTCGGCATCTGCGACGTGCCGATCTGCACGCCGGGTTTCAGCTTCTGCAGCGCCTTGGAGAAATCCTCCCACGAGTCCTGCCCCCAGGCGTAGTTCTGGTTGATGCCGTTGAACCTCTTGAGCCCCGGCAGCAGGTCGACTACGTAGCGCGCAGCGGCGACGTTGTCCATCGTGCCGTGCGGGCGCGTGCGGAACACGTAGCGATAGCTGCGCTCCTCGAAGATGCGCGGCGTGCCGCAGTCGAACAGGATAGTGAGCTTCTTCAGCTCTTCGGCCACCGGCGCGATCGCCAGGCAGTCGCCCGACGAGATGTAGCCGACCACCGCATCGACGCGGTCGCGCTCGACCAGGTTACGGAACTCGGTCACCTGCTTGGACGGCCCGCCCGCTTCGTCGACCAGGATCATCTTGATCTCGCGGCCAGCGATGCCCTTGGTGTTGTAAGGCGCCGGTACCGTGCCGTTGTTGATCGCCTCGACCATCAGCTCGGCGGCGTTGCGTGCCGGGATGCCGAACGGGCCGGCCGCGCCCCCCGACAAGAAGGTCACGACGCCGAGCTTGAACTCCTGCGCCATTGCCGGCCATGCCGCGGCCAACGCCAGCGCGCCGGCGGCGAGCATTCGGCGCGTTGCGAATCGTGCCATCTCCATGAGCGTCTCCTCGTCGTTGTCATCGCCGGGCGCCGCGGCGGCGATGCCGCGCTGCGCGTCGGCTCGATTCGAATACTACTGGTGTCTATCGGCCCTCGAAACGTGGCGGCCGCTTGCCGACGAACGCGGCCACCCCTTCGGCGAAGTCGCGTGTGCCCGCGCCGGCGGCGAACGCCTCGCGTTCCTCCGCCATCTGCGTCACCAGGTCGCGCTCGAAGGACGTGCGCAGCAGGCGCTTGATGCGGCCGTAGGCGAGCGTCGGCCCGCTCGCCAGGCGCTGCGCCAGCGCATCGGTGGCGACCGTCAGTTCCGCCGCCGGCACCACGCGGTTCACGATCCCCCAGTCGAGCGCGGTGGCGGCGTCGAAGGTGTCGGCGAGCAGCGCGATCTGCATCGCCCGCCGCAGGCCGACGATGCGCGGCAGCGACCACGATGCCGAGCCGTCGCAACTGGCGCCGATCTTCGCGTAGGCGAGCGTGAAGCGCGCGTCGTCGGCGGCGATCGCCAGGTCCGCTGCCAGCGCCACGCTAACGCCGGCGCCGGCGACTGCGCCGTGAACGCTGGCGAGCACCGGCGCATCGATCGACGCCAGGATCGCCAGCCCGGCGTGCAGCGGATCGATCAGGCGCCGCGCCGCATTCGGCGCGTCATTCAGGTCGGCATGGAAGCTGGCGATGTCGCCGCCCGCCATGAACGCGCGTCCGGCACCCGATAGCACGACCGCACGCACGCTGCGGTCGGCCTCGATCGCGCGGCAGGCGTCCAGAAAGGCGTCCGCCATCGGCACGTCGAGCGCATTGAGCACCTGCGGCCGGTTGAAGCGCAGCCGCGCCACGCCGTCCGCGATGTCGAAATCCAAGCCATTTGCCATCAGGTCTCCTTCGCCAGTTCCGCCGCCAGCTGCTCGCGCAGCGCCCGCTTCAGCAGCTTGCCGTTGGCGTTGCGCGGCAGCGGCTCCAGCGTCAGCGTGAAACTTTCCGGAACCTTGTAATCCGCAAGGCGCGCGGCGCAGTGTCGCTGCAGCTCGCCCGCGCCCACGCCGCCTTCGCGCAGCGCGACGAAGGCGTGCACCCGTTCGCCGAGCACGGGACAAGGCTTGGCCACCACCGCCGCCTCGAGCACGGCCGGGTGTTCGGCGATCACGCTCTCGACCTCGGCCGTGTACACCTTGTAGCCGCCGCGGTTGATCAGGTCCTTTTTGCGGTCGTACACGCGCACGAAGCCGGCTTCGTCGATCGAGCCCAGATCGCCCGAATGCCAGAAGCCGCCGGTGAACTCGCGCTGCGTCGCCTGCGGATCGTTCCAGTAACCGGGCACGACCATCGGGCCGCGGATCCAGATCTCGCCGGTGGCGCCGCGCGGTACCTCGCGGCCGGCGTCATCCATCACCAAAATTTCGCCGCACGCCACGGCCAGCCCCACGCTGTCCAGGTGGTCGCGCGTGAACTGCGGCGGCATGATGGTCGCCGGCGACGTGGTTTCGGTGGCGCCGTACAGGTTCATCAGTTGCAGCCGCGGCAGCCTGGCCGCACAGCGCTCGATCGTGGCCAGCGGCATCGGCGCGCCGCCGTAACCCCCGATGCGCCAGGCCGACAGGTCGTGCGCCTCGAAGTCGGGCTGCAACAGCAGCAGGTTGTACATCGCCGGCACCAGCACCGTGTGCGTCATCCTCTCGCGCGCGGCCAGACGCAGGAACTCTGCCGCCTTGAATGTCGGCATCAGGATCAGCGTGCCGGCGGCGCGCATTTGGGTGGCAATCAAGGCGATCACGCCGGTGACGTGCGACAGCGGCACCGCGGCCACCGAGCGATCGCTTTCGGTGAGCGCCATCGCGTAGACGTAGTGCAGCGCCGAGTGCACGTATCCCAGGTGCGTGAGCATCGCGCCCTTCGGCCGGCCGGTGGTGCCGGACGTGTAAAGGATCGTGGCGACGTCTTCCTCGCCCGGGGCCGCGTAGGGCGGTGCAGCGCCCGCCTGCAACAGTGCGGCGAAGGGCTCGGAGCCGTTGCCGCCATCGATCGAAACGCGATGCCGCAGGGCGGTGACCTCGCTTGGCGCCGGCAAGCGCTCGGCGAGCTCGGTCTCGTGCACGATCAGCTTCGCGCCGCAGTGATTCAGCACGTACGCCAGTTCGGGCGTTTGCTCGCGCACGTTGATCGGCACCGCGATCGCCCCCAGCCGCAGCGCCGCCAGCAACGTGACCACGAATTCGCTGCGGTTGCCGAGCAGCAGCGCGACGCGGTCCCCGGTGCGCACGCCGCGTTCCCACAGACCCGCGGCCACGCGCTCGACGCGCTGCGCCAGTTGCGCCCAGGTGTAGCGCTCGTCGCCGCATACCAGCGCCTCGCCGTCGGCGTTGCGCTCGACCGCGTCGCGAAACATGGCGAACGCGTCGGGCGGGCGCTCGGCGAAACAGCGCACGACGCGGTCGCCGTAATGGGCTTCGCTGCGAATCGCGGGTAAGGGCATGACGGGCGCGGAATCGGATTACAGGATAGTCGATCGCCGCCGTTTCATCGCCATCGGAGGCGCACAGCGTCCCAGCCACGCAACCGTGTGAACGCCGCGCGGCTGTCGCGACGCGGCGCGAAACAGCCGATCGCCGCAGCGTCGATGCGGCGGCGTCGGCTCAGTGCCGAATGCAGATCTTGCCGAAGTGCGCGCCGCTCTTCAGGTACGCGAGCGCTTCTTTCAGCTCCTCGAAGCGGAACACGCGGTCGATCACCGGCCGCAGCCGGTGCTGCTCGATCGCGCGCACCATCGCCTCGAAGCCGTCGCGATGGCCGACCGTGATGCCCTGCAGCCGCACCTGGCGCGTCACCACATGGCCGAGCGGCGCGGAAAGGGCCGAGCCCGACAGCACGCCGATCATCGAGATCGTGCCGCCCGGGCGGATCGCGCGCAGCGACTGCGGCAGCGTCTTCTCTCCGCCCAGCTCGACGATGTGATCGAAGCCGCGCCCGCCGGTCAGTGCGCGCGCCGGCTTGTACCACTCCGGCGTCGTTCGATAGTTGATGCCGGCATCCGCGCCGAGCGCCTTGGCGCGGGCGAGCTTGTCGTCGCTGGAGGAAATGACCGTCACGTGCGCGCCCAAGAGCTTGGCGAACTGCAGCGCGAACAGCGCGACACCGCCGGTGCCCTGCACCAGCACGCGCGAGCCTGGGCCGAGCCGCTCGTGGGTGACGAGCGCGCTCCAGGCGGTGAGCGCCGCGCAGGGCAGGGTGGCGGCCTCCTCGTCCGTCAGGTGCACGGGCGCCTTGACCACCCCCTGTTCCGAAAGGCACATGTAATCGGCCATCGTGCCGTCGATCGGACCGCCGAGCGTCTGCGTCATGCGCTCGAGATCCGGCTCGCCCGCGATCCAGCCCTGGTTGAAGCACGGACAGACGCGGTCGCCCACCTTCACGCGGGTCACCCCGCTGCCCACCTCGACCACCTCGCCCACGCCGTCGGAGACCGGAATCAGCGGCAGCTCGCCGGTGAACGAGCCATAGCCGCGGTTCGGCACCACCAGGTCGCGGTAGTTCAGCGACGCCGCCTTCATCTTCAACAGCACCTGACCCGGGCCGGGCTTGGGCTGCGGCCGGGTTGCGAGCTGCAAGTGATCGAAACCCCAGTCGTCCTGGATCTGGAACACGC
>JAKANT010000404.1 GCA_021823635.1 Pseudomonadota bacterium | reverse complement strand
CGCGCGGTGGCCTCGCGCGCGCGCGCCGACGCCACCGCGCAGGACGCGGTGCTTGCCTATTGGCTGGCGCGCGATGCGGCCGAAGTCGCCTCGGCCTGGCTGCTGGCGCGCCGCGCCGGCGAGGCGCCCGCCTGGGCGCGGCTGGCGGTGGCCACGGCGGAGGACGACGGCGCGCGGCTCGGCGCATTGCTCGACGAAGCGACGGTGCAGCGGCAATCCAAGCTCGCGTTGGCCGAGGCGGCATCGCGTACGGGCGACTTCGCGGCCGCGCAGACGTTCGCCTTCGAGGCGCTGGACGAGGCGCCGGCGCTCGACGAGGCGCACCGGCGGCTGCGCGAACTGACGCTCGGTGCGACCGCCTCGACCGCGCCGCAACGACTGGAAGCGGACGTCACCACGCTGCGCCAGACGCCCCTGGCCTACGAGACGTACGGCGCGGCGGCGGTACTGCGCCTGGGCGCGCACATGCGGCTGGCGGCGCGCTGGGAAACGGGCAGCGGCAAGAGCCTGGACGGCGGCGCGCTCGCCGTCGTGCCGGCCATGCAACGCTTCGAGCTCGGCCTGGACTGGGCGCTGTCGCGCAACACCGAGCTGCAGCTGCGGGCGATCGGGCGTGACGACGGCGCGAGCGCCGGGCTCGCGCTGCGCTGGCAGGGACTGCTCGCGCCGCGCCTGTCGGCCGCGGCGCTGATCGGGCGCGCGCTGCCGGTGCAGGACAACGCCTACCTGCGCCTGGCGGCGCAATCGCAGCGCGTGGCGCTGGACGCGCTGGCGCGGTTGGGCAGCCGCGACACGCTGTTCGCGCTGCTGCAGGAAGACCGCTTCGAATCGCTGCGCGGCGAACCGGTCGGTGCCGGGCGGCTGCTGCGGGTGGGCGCGCAGCACGCGCTGCGCTCCGAGTACCCGGACGCCGTGGCGCGGCTTTCGTTTTCCGACGCGCGCTACCGCGCGGCGGCCGGTGTGGCCGGCGGACTGCTCGCACTGCTGCCGAGCGCGGCACAGCCGGGCGCCAGCAACGCCACCTTCCTGCCGGCGTCGTCGCAGCGCTTGGCGCTCGAGCTGGCGGTGGGCGAAACGGTGCGCGGCGCGTGGAGCGCGCGCTGGCGGCCGTACGCCGCGCTCGCGCTGTCGCGCGAGTCGCGCCTCGGAACGAACGATTACGCTTTGCGGCTGGGGGCCGCGGGCAGCGTGCTCGGGGGCGACGCGCTGGAACTGGAGTTCGGCACCGGCTCGGCGCTCGCGGGTCAGCGCACGCGCTACACGGACGGCATGCTGCGCTATCGCTTCGCTTTTTGATGCTCGAGGAGGGGGGAACGATCGTGAACCGAAACGCAATCGCGCGCACGCGCCGCGCGTGCCTGGTCGGCGCGCTGGCGCTGTTTGCAGCCGGCTGTTCGACCGTGGACGTGGCGCCGCGCGTCGAGCTGGACCGCAGCGCGCGCTGGGCCGTGCTGCCGCTTGCCAACCGCACCGAGACGCCGGCGGCGGGACTGCGCGCCGCGGCCGTGGTGGAGGGTGTGCTCGCCACGCGCGGCGTGGGCAATCTGGTGCGGCCGCCGTCGGAACTTGCGGCCGAAACGCTGTTCGACCCGCCGGCGAAGGACGCCGCCGAGCGGGCGCTCGCCTGGGCGCGCTCGGCCGACGTGCGCTACGCGGTGACCGGCAGCGTCACCGAATGGCGCTACAAGGTCGGCGTCGACGGTGAGCCGGCGGTGGGCATCACGTTGCAGGTGATCGAGGTGGCGAGCGGCCGCGTGCTGTGGTCGGCGGCCGGCGCGCGCAGCGGCTTTTCGCGCGAAGCGCTGGCGGCGGTGGCGCAGAAGCTGGTGCGCGAACTGACCGCGCCGCTGGCGCGTCCGTGAGCGCGTCGCCCGATCGCGCATCGCCCGCGGGCGCCGAGCAGCGCCTGCGGCAGATGCTGCCGCGCACGCTGACGCGGTTGCGGCCGAGCACGGACTGGCGTTGGGCGCTGCTGGAAACCACCGTCGTCATGCTGGCCGCGATCGCCGTCAGCGCGTGGCTGCGGCCGCACGATCCGCTGTGGACGGCCGCACCCTTTCCGTGGCTATGGCTGGTGGCGACCGTGGTCGCGCTGCGCTACGGCTCGGTGCACGCCGTGTGGGCGATGGGGTTGGCGCTGGCGGCCTGGCTGCTGCTCGATACGTATCGCGCGCCGCTGGGCGACTTCCCACGCGCCGGATTCATCGGCGGCCTGGTGCTGGCGCTGCTGGCGGGCGAGTTCTCGGACGTGTGGAACCTGCGCTTGGCACAGTCGCAACACGTGACGGCGTACCTGAACGAGCGGCTGCAAGCGCTGACGCAAAGCCATTTTTTGCTTGCGGTGTCGCATGACCGGCTGGAGCAGGAGCTGCTGGCGCGTCCGTTCTCGCTGCGCGAGACGCTCTTCGCGCTGCGCCAGACCATCGGCCTGCGCCAGCGCGACGGCGCACCGCTCACCGCCGCCGACTGGCTGCTGAACCTGCTGGCGCAGGCGTGCCGGCTGGAGGCTGCGGCGATCTTTCCGGTGCGCGACGGGCGCGCGGTCGGTCCGGCGGCGGCCACCTTCGGGCGCTGGGAGGCCAGCCCCGCAGGCGAGGCGCCGGGGCGGTCAGCCGGCGTCGTGGGGCTGGAGCGGAACACTCTCACCCGACGGCAGCACGGCGGCTGCGCCGTCGGAGATCTGACTCGAGTTGCCCGCGGTCACGACGCCATCCGGGCGGAAAA
>JAKANT010000403.1 GCA_021823635.1 Pseudomonadota bacterium | reverse complement strand
ACCCATCGTGCCCAGCCCCCCCGAGTTCAGCCAGCGGCGCGGCTTGTCGAACTTGTAGTACTGCGCCGCCCACATCTGGTGCTGGCCGACGTCGGAGGTGACGAAGGCATCGCCTTGCGTGACCTTCCATAGCGTCTCGATCACGTACTGCGGCTTGATGATCTCGGACGAGCGGTCGTACTTCAGGCACTCGCGCTTGCGCCATTCGTTGATCTGCATCCACCAGGCCTTCAGTGCCTGCGTGCTCGGCTTCAGTCCGGACGCCTCGATCTGCGCCAGCAGGTCGATCAGGACATCCTTGACGTCGCCGACGATCGGGATGTCGACCTTCACACGCTTGGAGATCGATGACGGATCGACGTCGATATGGATGATCTTGCGCGGGTTCTGCGCGAAGTGCTTCGGGTTGCCGATCACGCGGTCGTCGAAGCGGGCGCCGATCGCGATCAGCACGTCGCAGTGCTGCATCGCCATGTTGGCCTCGTAGGTCCCGTGCATGCCCGGCATGCCGACCCACTTCGAATCCGACGACTTGAAGCCGCCCAACCCCATCAGCGTCGTGGTGCACGGGTAGCCGAGCAGGTTCACCAGTCGGTTCAACTGCTCGCTGGCGTCGGCCAGGATCACGCCGCCGCCCGCGTACACCATCGGCCGCTCGGCGCTCATCAGCAGTTGCACGGCCTTTTTGATCTGTCCCTGGTGACCCTTCACCACCGGGTTGTACGAGCGCATCGACAGCTCGCGCGGATACTCGAACGGTGCCTTGGCGATCGTCACGTCTTTCGGAATGTCCACCAGCACCGGCCCGGGCCGGCCGCTGGCCGCGATATAAAAAGCCTTGCGCATCGTCAGCGCCAGGTCGCGCACGTCTTTCACGAGGAAGTTGTGCTTGACGCACGGGCGCGTGATGCCCACCGTGTCGCATTCCTGGAACGCGTCCTGCCCGATCGCGTGCGTCGGTACCTGACCGGTGATGATCACCAGCGGAATCGAGTCCATGTAGGCGGTAGCGATACCGGTCACCGCATTGGTCACGCCCGGCCCGCTGGTGACCAGCGCCACGCCGATGCGGTTACTCGAGCGCGAGTACGCGTCGGCCGCATGCACCGCCGCCTGCTCGTGCCGAACCAGGATGTGCTGCAGCTTGTCCTGCTTGAAGATTTCGTCGTAGATGTAGAGGACGGCACCGCCCGGGTAGCCGAAGACGTGCTTGACCCCTTCTTCCTGCAGGCACCGTACGACGATTTCGGCACCGCTGATCGGCACGGACTTGGCGTCCGCGCGACTCATTTCTGCGCTGATCGACAACATGTTGATCCTCTCAAGGTCCACTGGAGATTGATCGGATCCCGTTCCATAGCCGCTTGTGGCGACCGGTGCGGGCAAAGCGCGATGGCGACGTGCTAGTTCGAAAACAACGGGGTAGGCTGCTCCGAGTTCGCTGATTTTCTCGTTGTGCAAGAACGTGCCACGATACCGCAGCGCATCACAAACCGCAAACCAAGCGCGCGCGAGAACGCATCGACAGCGCCGTTGCTAACATCGCGCCGGCCCCACGGGCGGACCGCGCCGGCTGGCGCGCTCCGAATCAATGGCTTCGAAAGAAGAACTCGACGAATTCCTCGCCAGTGTCGAACGGCGCGCGTACAAGCAGGCGGCATTCGCCGTGCGCGACGACGACGCCGCGCTGGACATCGTGCAGGAAGCCATGGTCAAGCTGACGGTGAACTATGCAGATCGCCCGGCGGCCGAGCTGCCTTTGGTGTTCACCCGAATCCTGCAAAACGCGATCCACGATCATTTCCGCCGCTCCAAGGTGCGCAACACCTGGGTTACGCTGTTTTCGTCGCTAGGTGGCAACGACGACGAGGATACGGCCGATCCGCTGGAGACGCTCGAGTCGTCGGGCGGATCGGAGCAGGCGGAAAGCGCCGCCGACAAGGTTGAACGGGCGCAGGTCGTGGCCATCATCGAAGAAGAGATCGCCAAGCTTCCCGCACGTCAACGCGAGGCATTCTTGCTTCGTTACTGGGAAGATTTCGACGTTGCGGAAACAGCGGCCGCGATGGGTTGTTCGGAAGGAAGCGTCAAGACCCACTGCTCGCGCGCCACGCACGCCCTGGCACGCGCGCTGCGGGCCCGAGGCATCAGCTTATGAACGAAACGGAATTCGGTTATCGGATACGGCAAGCCCTGAACGAGGGGCTGGAACGGATGGACTACAAGACGGCCTTTCGCCTGGAACGGGCGCGCAAGGCCGCTCTCGCCCGCTACCGGCCGGCACCGGCTGCGGTCGCGGCGCCGACGTTGGCGACCGCCGGCGGGCCGGTGTTGGAAGAACCGGCGGTCAATGGCGGGGGCTGGCTGCATCGTCTCGGGCTGGCGGCGCCGCTGATCGCCCTGCTGATCGGTTTCGTCGCCATCCATCAATGGCAGCGGGCCAAGACCATCGACGAGCTGGCGGCGATCGACTTCGCGTTCCTGCTCGACGAGGCACCGATCGAGGCCTATGCCGACAAGGGCTTCGGCGTCGTCCTGAAATACGGTCTTTCGGACTGACGGCGCGCGAGCGCGATGGTCCGTTCCCTCGTCACCTGCACCGTGCTGGTCTTGGCGCTCGCTGCCGCTGCGCTTGCGCAGACGCCTCAGGACCGGCACGGGATCAGCGTCGACCGCCATTCCGGCGCGTCGGCCCTCAGGCCGAGAGCTTCTTGCGGCCCAGCGCCCGGCGCCGGTTGAGAATCGCGCGG
>JAKANT010000402.1 GCA_021823635.1 Pseudomonadota bacterium | reverse complement strand
CTCGATCACGTGCATCAGCGGCCCGCCCTGCAGGCCGGGGAACACCGCCGAGTTGATCTGCTTTTCCAGGTGCGGCTTCATCAGGATGAAGCCGCCGCGCGGGCCACGCAGCGTCTTGTGCGTGGTCGAGGTGACGACGTCGGCGTGCGGCAGCGGGTTCGGATAAAGCCCTGCCGCGATCAGCCCGGCGTAGTGCGCGATGTCGGCCATGAAGTACGCGTCGACGTCGCGCGCGATCTGCGCCATTTTCGCGAAGTCGATCTTCAGCGCGTAGGCCGACGCGCCGGCGATGATCAGCTTCGGACGTTTCTGGTGCGCCAGATGGTCGAGCGCGTCGTAGTCGATCTCCTCGCGCTCGTTTAACCCGTAGCTGACGACCTTGAACCATTTGCCCGACATGTTCAGCGCCATGCCGTGCGTCAGGTGGCCGCCCTCGGCCAGGCTCAGCCCCATGATGGTGTCGCCCGGATTGAGAAGCGCCAAGTACACCGCTTCGTTCGCCTGCGCGCCCGAATGCGGCTGCACGTTGGCGGCGATCTCCACCGTCGGCAGCCCGAACAGGCGCTTGACGCGCTCCAGCGCGAGCAGCTCGACGGCGTCGACGTGTTCGCAGCCGCCGTAATAGCGCTTGCCCGGATAGCCTTCGGCGTACTTGTTGGTCATCTGCCCGCCCTGCGCCGCCATCACCGCCGGGCTGGCGTAGTTCTCGGAGGCGATCAGTTCGATGTGCTCTTCCTGGCGCTGGTTTTCCGCCGTCATGGCGGCCCACACTTCGGGATCGACGTCTTGCAGCGTGTAGCGGGCGCGGCTGAACATGATTTTCCTCGGCTTTCGACACGTGGCTGGGTGCGGTCGGCCATCGTGCCCAGGCGAACGGCGGCGTGCTCGCAAGCACGCGACGTTCCGCGCTTCCCGGGTGTGATCACCCCAATCGCCAGTCACGCGGAACCGGATGGCGCGGAAATTATGCCAGCGCACCGATCGCGAACGCCGCGATCACCAGAGCGGCGAGCGGCAGCGCGAAGGCGCGCGCAGCGCGCGCGCCGATCGTCGCGTCGCCGGCCACGAACACCAGCGCCGCTTTCAGGATCAGGTTGGCCGCCACCGCGATCCCGATCGCGGTGGCGGCCGCCTCGGCCGCGAGCGCGCCGCCGTTGAACAGTTGCAGCGACGAGATCGTGATCGCGTCCACGTCGGTCAGGCCGGAGACGAACGCCAGCCCGTACACGCCGCGCGCACCGACCGTGTCCGACAGCCAGGCCGACACCAGCAGCACCGCGGCGTAAAGCAGCCCGAAGCCGACCGCTGCCAGCAGGTTGGTCGGATTGCGGTACTCCGAGCCCGCCGCCGCGGCGCTGCCGCGCGCGCCGCGCCAGTGAACGGCGGCGGTGGCGATGGCCAGTGCCAACGGTGGCGCCAGCACGATCGCCACCGCCGGCACCGCCGATGGTGCGACGATGGCGCAGATCAGCAGCACGCGCGCCAGCATCGCCGCGTTGGCGAGCAGGATCACCACCAGCGCGGCGGCCCGGTCGTGAGTGCCGGCCTTCGCGTTGCGCGCGAACACCAGCGTGGTCGCGGTGCTCGACACCAGGCCGCCGAGCACGCCGGTGGCCAGCAGCCCGCCGCCGCGCACGCGCTCGCCGAGCGTCGCCGACAGGCGCCAGGCGACGTATGCGGCCAGGCTGACGCCCGAAACGAGCACGACCATCATCCAGATCTGGAACGGGTTGAGCACACCGTACGGGCCGTACGGCGCGTTCGGCGCCATCGGCAGCACCACCGCACTGACCGCGGCGAACTGCAGCATCGAGCGCATGTCGGTCGGCGTCAGCCGCTGCGCCACGCCTTCCAGCTCGACCTTGAAGTGCAGCAGTGCGGTCATCAGCACGCCGACC
Organism: Pseudomonadota bacterium; assembly: GCA_021823635.1. Classification (GTDB taxonomy): domain Bacteria; phylum Pseudomonadota; class Gammaproteobacteria; order Burkholderiales; family Burkholderiaceae_F; genus JAKANT01. Next base: position 856 of record JAKANT010000402.1, on the reverse strand, counting down.
GCGACCGCCGGCTCGCGGTAGCCGAACTGGATCGCCGCGCCCAGGCAGTACACGACCAGCGCCGCGATCGTCGTGGTGGTGCCCGAATCGTCGGCGCGCGTATCGGGGTCGGCGTGGTAGGCGGCGATCAGCGGCGCGGCCACCGCGACGATGCCGAGCGCGAGCAGCCATCCGGATTGCGTTTCCTGCGCCAGCAGCGCAGTCAACGTGCCGAACACGGCGATCAGCGCGAACGTGCGCAGTCCGGCTTTGGCGCGCGGCTTGCGTTCGCGCTCGATGCCGACCAGCAGCCCGATGCCGGCGCTCACCGCCAAGGCGGCGAACAGTTCGAGCAAAGCCTCGAGGTCGGCGGGAAGCAGCGCATCCATGCGCTCGCAGTGTAGGCAAGCTTCGCCGACGGCGTTCCACTGCGATGGAACCCGGCACGCGATAATCGCGCCCGCGCAATCGGCACGGGAGGCAGGATGAACGCGCAATGGATCGCGATCGACGGCGACTTCGGCGGCTATCTGTCGCTGCCGCCGCGCGGCCGCGGGCCGGCCCTGGTGCTGTTCCAGGAGATCTTCGGCGTCAACCGCCACATCCGCGCGGTGGCCGACCAGTACGCGCTGGACGGCTTCGTCGTACTCGCGCCGGACGTGTTCTGGCGCCAGGCGCCGCGCGTCGAGCTCGGCTACGAGGGCGCGGACCGCGAGCGCGCCTTCGCGCTGATGCGGCAGGCGCAGCCCGACCAGTTGCTGGCGGACGTACAGCGCGCGGTGGCCGCGCTGCGCGCGCGGCCGGAAGTCGCCGGCAAGGTCGGCGCCTTCGGTTACTGCATGGGCGGCCGTCTGGCTTATCTGGCGGCCGCCACGGC
>JAKANT010000401.1 GCA_021823635.1 Pseudomonadota bacterium | reverse complement strand
CATCCAGCGCTGGCGCGCCGACAACGCCAGCCTGCGCTACGCGCTCGGCATCGCGCGCGAGGAAATCTGGGCCGCGCACGCGGCGGCCAAACAGGACCTGATCCGCTTCGTCGCCGAGCGCACCGGGGTGGCGCTCGCGCCAGACGTGCTGACGATCGGCTTCGCGCGCCGCGCCACCGCGTACAAACGCGCCGATCTGCTGTTCCACGATCGCGAACGGCTGGCGCGTCTGGCCGCCGACGTCGGCCCGATCCAGATCGTGTTCGGCGGCAAGGCGCATCCACAGGACGAAGGCGGCAAGGCGATCATCCGCCGCGTGTTCGAGGCGATGGCCGCGCTGCGCGGCAAGGTCACCGCGGTGTATCTGCCGGACTACGACATGGCGGCGGCCAGGAAACTGGTCGCCGGTGTCGACCTGTGGCTGAACACGCCGCAGCCGCCGCTCGAAGCCTCCGGCACCAGCGGCATGAAGGCCGCCATGAACGGCGTGCCGCAACTGTCGGTGCTCGACGGCTGGTGGCTGGAGGGATGCATCGAGGGCGTGACCGGCTGGGCGATCGGCGACGACGGCGGCATCGCGCCGGCCGACGAGCGCGCCTTCGATGCCGCCGCGCTGTACGACAAGCTCGAGCACACGATCGTGCCGCTGTTTTATCGCGAGCGCGAGCGCTACATCGACGTGATGCGCTACGCGATCGCGCTCAACGGCTCCTTTTTTAACACCGAGCGCATGGTCGATCAGTACGTGCGCAAGGCGTACCTCGGCTGAAGCGAACCGCCGCGTCGTAGTATTCGCGGCAGCCGGCTCGCCGTCGGCCGGATCAGACAAGACTCATGCCGACAAAACAACAACCTGGTACGCCTTTTACGCTCGAGGTGCGACCGTGGTTGCCACCGCGGCTGGCGCGGCTGGCCGAATTGGCGACCGATCTGTATTACTCGTGGGAGCCGGCGGCGCGCGCGCTCTTTGCGCGCCTGGATCCGGCGCTTTGGGAGGCGTGCGGCCACAGCCCGAAGGCGCTGCTTAACCGCGTCGACCAAAGCAAGCTCGAAGCGGCGGCCGAAGACCCAGGCTATCTGAGCCAGTACGGCCGCGTGCTGTCCACTTACGACGCCTACCTGGCGCGGCCGCCGAAACGCGGCGACGGCGCCTGGCAGCGCGAGGGCGGACTGATCGCCTATTTCTGCGCCGAGTTCGGCTTCCACGAAAGCCTGCCGATCTACTCGGGCGGGCTCGGCATCCTGGCCGGCGACCACTGCAAGGCAGCGGCCGACGCCGGGCTGCCGTTCGTCGGCGTCGGCCTGCTCTACCGGCAAGGCTATTTCACGCAGGAGATCGACGGCGACGGCAACCAGCGCGCCACCTATCACGATTCCGATTTCGACGACCTGCCGGTGGAGCCCGCGCGCCGCGCCGACGGCAGCGAGCTGCATATCCCGATCGAGATCGCCGAGCGCCGCGTCGCCGTCAAGGTGTGGCTGTCACGGGTCGGCCACGTCAAGCTCGTGCTGCTGGACACCGACGTGCCGGAAAACGCCGAGCGCGACCGCTTCATCGCGCACCGTCTGTACGGCGGCGACCGCGCCACGCGCATCGAGCAGGAAATCGTGCTCGGGATGGCCGGCGTGCGCGCGCTGGCCGAGCTGGGTCTGCAGCCGGCCGTTTGGCACATCAACGAAGGTCACGCCGCGTTCCTGGTGCTGGAGCGCGTGCGCCAGTGCATGCGCTGCGGGATGGACTTCGACGCCGCGCTGGAGGCGGTGGCCGCCAGCACCGTGTTCACGACCCACACGCCGGTGGAGGCCGGCCACGATCACTTCGCGCCCGACATGTTGCGCCATTACTTCGCCGCCTACTGCCGCGATACCGGCATCGACTTCGAGCGGCTGCTGGCGCTCGGCCGCACGGCGGGCGGCGGCGAGTTCAACATGACCGCGCTCGCGCTGCGCGGCTCGCGCCATCACAACGGGGTGAGCCGCATCCACGGCGCTGTCAGCGCGCGCATGCTGGCCGACCTCTGGCCTCAGGTACCGCCGGAAGAAAACCCGATCGGCCACGTCACCAACGGCGTGCACGCGCCGACCTTCCTCGCGCCCGAATGGACCGACGTGTTCGCCCGCTTCGTCGGCCCCGACTGCATGCAGCGGCTGTGCGACGTCGAGCTGTGGCGCCGTGTGCACACGATTCCCGACCACATCTTCTGGAGCGTGCACCAGTACCTGAAAGCGCAGATGCTGGAGCTGGTGGGCAACCGCATCCGCGCCCAGGTGCGGCGCGCGCACGGCGCCGACTCGCACGCCGCGCGCCTGCTGCGGCTGGCCGATCCGAACGACCCCAACGTGCTGACGATCGGCTTCGCGCGCCGCTTCGCCACCTACAAGCGCGCCACGCTGCTGTTCGAGAACCTGGCGCTGCTGGAGGAACTGCTGAACGACCCGCAGCGCCCGGTGCTGCTGCTGTTCGCCGGCAAGGCGCATCCGGCCGACGTGCCGGGACAGGACCTGATGCGGCGCATCGCCGACGTGGCGCGCATGCCGCGCTTCGAAGGAAAGATCCTGCTGGTCGAAGGCTACGACCTGCGGCTGGCGCGGCGGCTGGTGGCGGGTGTGGACGTGTGGCTGAACAACCCGATCCATCCGCTCGAAGCCTGCGGCACCTCGGGCATGAAGGCGGCGATGAACGGCGTGCTGAACCTGTCGGTGCGCGACGGCTGGTGGGACGAAGGCTTTCGCCCCGGCAACGGCTGGGGCATCGAGATCGG
>JAKANT010000012.1 GCA_021823635.1 Pseudomonadota bacterium | reverse complement strand
ACTCGGCCAGGCGCGCCATCGCCAGCGCCGCGAACAGCACCATCGCGCCCTGCGCGAAGTTGAAGACGCCCGAGGCCTTGAAGATCAGCACGAAGCCGAGCGCGACCAGCGAATACAGCATGCCGGTCATCAGGCCGTTGAACAGCGTTTCGAGAAAGAACCCCATCGTCCCTCAGTGAGCCGTTCCCAGGTAAGCGTCGATCACATCCTGGTTGTTGCGCACCTCGTCGGGCGTGCCGTCGCCGATCTTGCGGCCGTAATCGAGCACCACCACCCGGTCCGAGATGTCCATCACCACGCCCATGTCGTGCTCGATCAGCACGATCGTGGTGCCGAACTCGTCGTTGACGTCGAGGATGAAGCGGCACATGTCCTGCTTCTCCTCCAGGTTCATGCCCGCCATCGGTTCATCGAGCAGCAGCAGCTTGGGCTCCATCGCCAGCGCGCGGCCCAGGTCGACGCGCTTCTGCAAGCCGTAGGGCAGCCGCCCGACCGGTGTCTTGCGCCAGGCCTGGATCTCGAGGAAGTCGATGATCTTCTCGACGAAGGCGCGGTGCGCGAGCTCTTCGTTTTCCGCCGGCCCGATGCGCAACGCCTGCCACAGCAGATTCGTGCGCATGCGCAGATTGCGGCCCGTCATGATGTTGTCCAGCACCGTCATGCCCTTGAACAGCGCCAGGTTCTGGAACGTGCGCGCGATGCCCATCACGGCGGCGCGGTGCGGGTTCATGCGCGAGAAGCTCTGGCCGCGAAAGACGATACGGCCCGACTGCGGCGTGTACACGCCGTTGATGCAGTTCAGCAGCGAACTCTTGCCGGCGCCGTTGGGGCCGATGATCGCCCGCACCTCGTGCTCGCGCACGTCGAACGAGACGTCAGCAAGCGCCTTCACGCCGCCGAAGGCGAGCGAGATGTTCTCCACCGCCAGGATGGTCTCGCCGATCGCGCGCCGGCTCATCGCTTGTCTCCGCCGTCCACGGGCCGGTCCTTCATGTTCCAGGCCGCGTCCGCGGCCGGCTTGATCGGCGTCTGCGGCTTGCCGGCGCGCGCCAGCCACTGCCAGGCCAGATACCAGAACGCGAGCACCAAGGCCAAGCCCGCCAGCGCCGGCAGCGCGCCGCCGCCGGCCAGCCCCCAGGCGGCGAGCGGCACGCCCGCCAACAGGCACGCCACCGCCAGCCAGCCCTTGGGTGTCATGTCCGCCATGCGCGTCACCTGCTCACGCCGCGCGCGCCAGCGGCCGGAACACCTTGGCGTCGCGGATCGCCAGCGTGGCGCTGATCTTGCCGGTGCGGCCGTCCTCGAACTTGACCTGTGTCTCCACGTACTGCTCCTTCTTGCCCGAATACAGCGCGTCGACCAGCACCGCGTACTTGTCGCCGATGAAACGGCGTCGCACCTTGCGCGTGCGCGTCAGCTCGTCGTCGTCCGGGTCCAGTTCCTTGTGCAGGATCAGGAAACGGTGGATCTGCGAATTGGCGAGCTTTTCGTCGGCGGCCAGGTCGGCATTGACCTTCTCGACACACTCCGCGATCAGGTCGTACACCTCGCGCTTGCCGGCCAGATCGACGTAGCCGGCGTAGGGCAGTCCGCGCTTCTCGGCCCAGTTGCCGACCGCCTCGTAGTCGATGTTGATGAAAGCCGTGACCTCGCGGCGGCCGTGGCCGAAGGCGACCGCCTCCTTGATGTAGGGGGAGAACTTCAGCTTGTTCTCGATGTACTTGGGCGCGAACAGCGTGCCGTCGGCCAGTTTGCCGACGTCGTTGGCGCGGTCGATGATGCGCAGGTGGCCGTCGGCGTCGATGTAGCCGGCGTCGCCGGTGTGATACCAGCCGTCGGCGTCGAGCACCTCGGCGGTGGCCTGCGGGTTTTTGTAGTACTCCTTCAACAGCCCCGGGCTCTTGATCAGGATCTCGCCGTTGTCGCGGATCTTCAACTCGACGCCTGCCACCGGCGGGCCGACGGTGTCGGGCTTGACCTGCCCGTTCGGCTGCACGCAGACGAACACCGACGTTTCGGTGGAGCCGTAGAGCTGCTTCAGGTTGATGCCGATCGAACGATAAAACGAGAACAGATCGGGACCGATCGCCTCGCCCGCCGTGTAGGCCACCTTGACGCGGCTCATGCCGAGCATGTTGCGCAGCGGGCCGTACACCAGCAGATCGCCGATCCAGTACAGCAGCCGGTCGAACCAACCGACCGGCGCCCGGTCCAGGATCTTTCCGCCGACCCGGCGCGCCACGCCCATGAAGTAATGGAACATCGTGCGCTTGATCCAGCCGGCGTCGTCCATGCGGATCATCACCTGCGTCAACAGGCCTTCGAACACGCGCGGCGGCGCGAAGTAGTAGGTGGGGCCGATCTCGCGCATGTCGTTGGTCACGGTGGCCGGCGACTCCGGACAGTTGACGGTGTAGCCGGTCACCAGCGCCTGCGCGTACGAAAAGATGTTCTGCCCGATCCATGCCATCGGCAGGTAGGCGAGCACGTCTTCGTCGGCCGTCAGTCCTTCCATCTCGGCGGCGGCGCGCGAGCGGTCGATCAGCGCGCGATAGGTCTGCACCACGCCCTTGGGCTTGCCGGTCGTGCCGGAGGTGTAGAAAAGCGCCGCCGTGTCCTCAGGCCGGCCCTTGGCGATTTCGTCTTCGACCAGCGTCGGCTGCGCCGCGAGCACCTCGGTGCCGCGCCGCAGCACCTGGTCGTACGGCAGCAGTCCCGGCTGCTCATAGTGGCGCAGGCCACGCGGGTCGTCATACACGATCGTGCGCAGGCGCGGCCAGGCGGCGCGCACCTCGAGCATCTTGTCCACCTGTTCCTGGTCTTCGACCACGGCGAACTCGATCTCGGCGTTTTCGAACACGTACACCAACTCGGCGGCGATCGCGTCCTGGTACAGCGGCACCGGCACGCCGCCCAGCGACTGCACGGCCATCATCGCGAAATACAGCCGCGGGCGGTTTTCGCCCACGATCGCCAGATGCTGACCGCGCTTGAAACCGAGCGCGTGCAATCCGGCCGCCAGCTGTTTGACGATCTCCGCCGTCTGCGCCCAGGTCCAGGTCTGCCAGATCCCGAGATCCTTTTCGCGCAGCGCGGGGTGTCCGGGCCGCACGCGCGCGTGCGCGAGCAACAGGCGCGGAAACGTATCGGCGGCACTCAGCGCGTCTGCATCCACGGTGTCTCCTTGGGACGGCAGCGCCGCGGTCCGGTTTGTTGTGTCGGCGTTCCCGGCCCGGCGGCGCGCCCGCGCGAAAAATCTAGACTACGCCGTTTTGCGTTTGACGCTTGGCGGCGCGTCGACGTTCTTTCGCAACGGGCCGCGCACGCTAGCGTTTTCCCGAGCCGCCGCGCTGTCGCGGCGGTGACAATTTTTGCGGTCGCACATGAGGCGCGCGATGGCGGTCCGATCCCTGCAGCAGGAACTGGCGGCGACCCGCTGGGGATCGCAGCTGACGCCGGAGCAACTGGCGCGGGTGGCGGCCGAGGCCACGGAGTGCACGTACGCCGCCGGCGCCTACGTGTGCCGCCGCGGCGAGGCGGTCGATGCCTGGCTCGGAGTTCTTGAGGGCTTCGTCAAGATGATGGTGTCTACGTCCGACGGCAAGACCTCCACCTTCACCGGAATTCCGGCCGGCGGCTGGTTCGGCGAAGGCAGCCTGCTGAAGACCGAGCCGCGCCGCTACGACATCGTCGCGCTGCGCGCCTCGCGCATCGTGCGCGTGCCGCGGCGCACCTTCGAATGGCTGCTCAACACCAGCATCCCGTTCAACCGCTTCTTGCTGATCCAGCTCAACGAGCGGCTGGGCCAATTCATCGGCATGCTGGAGACGCAGCGGCTGATGGGCCCCGACGAGCGCGTGGCGCGCTGCGTGGCGCAGCTTTTCAATCCGATCCTGCATCCGGGCATCGAACGCAAGCTCGAGGTCTCGCAGGAGGAGATCGGCTACCTGGCCGGCATCTCGCGCCAGCGGGTGAACCAGTCGCTGCAGCGGCTGCAGCGCGCGGGGCTGCTGCGGGTGGAGTACGGCGCGATCGTGATCGAGGACCTGGAGGGACTGCGCTCGTACGGGTCGCCGCGGTAAGTGCGGACCGATAGCCGAGGGCGCGGGCCACGCGCTATCGTCGCCGCCATGACGAAGACCGTGGCCTGGCCGGATGGAAGACGCGTGCCGGCGCTGGGGTTGGGGACCTGGCGCCTCGGCGAGACGGCGCGCTCGCGTCGCCAAGAGGTCGAAGCCGTGCGCACGGCACTCGCCTTGGGCTACCGGCTGATCGACACCGCCGAGATGTACGGCGAAGGCGGCGCCGAGCAAGTCGTCGGCGAGGCCGTGCGCGGCGCGCTCGCCGCTGGCGACCTACGGCGCGAAGACCTGTTCATCGTCAGCAAGGTGTATCCGCACAACGCCTCGCGGCACGGTGTCGTCGCCGCGTGCGAGCGCAGCCTGCGCCGGCTCGGGCTCGACTACCTGGACCTTTACCTGCTGCACTGGCGCGGCAGCCATCCGCTGGCGGCGACGGTGGCCGGTTTCGAAGCGCTGCGAAACGCCGGCAAGGTGCGCGACTGGGGTGTGAGCAACTTCGACGTCGCCGACCTCTACGAATTGGGGGCGGTGGCCGGCGGCGAGCGCTGCGCGGCGAACCAGGTCTACTACTCGGTCACGCGCCGCGGCGTCGAATTCGATCTGCTGCCGGCGCTGCGCAAGCGCCGTATCCCGCTGATGGCCTACTGCCCGATCGACCAGGGCGCGGCGGCCGCGGATAGCACGCTGGCCGCGATCGGCCGGCGCCTCGGCGCGAGCGCCGCGCAGGTCGCGCTCGCCTTCGTGCTGCGGCATCCCGACGTGATTGCGATTCCGAAGGCGTTGCGCCTCGAACACCTGCGCGAGAACCTGGCGGCGGCAGACCTCACGCTCGATGCCGAGGCGTTGGCCGAGATCGACCGCGCCTTCCCGCCGCCGCGCCGCAAGCGGCCGCTGGCGATCGTATGAACTGGCTCGACCGCGATTTCTGGGAACTGGCGAGCTTTGTCGTCACCACGCTCGGCCTGCCGCTGGCGATCTTCTTCTTCATGTACGAGCAGCGCAAGGAGCGCGCCAACGAGGAAGAAGAGGTCTACCAGATGCTGTCGAACGCCTACACCGACTTTCTGAAAGTCGTGATCGACAACCCGGACCTGCACCTGACCACGCAGGCGGCCACCGCCGACCTCACGCCCGAGCAGCGCGAGCGGATGCTGATCATCTTCGACATGCTGATGTCGCTGTTCGAGCGCGCCTATCTGACCGCCTGGCAGCCGAACATGAGCGAACGACAGCGACGACGCTGGGCCGTGTGGGAAGACTTCATGCGCGAATGGCTGCGGCGCGACGACTTCTACGCCAACTTCGAGCGCCTGCTGGTGGGCGAAGACCCGGACTTCGTCGTCTACATTCGCCGGTTGGCGGCCGAGGAACGCGGCGCCGCCGCTCAGGCGGCCTGAGCGCCGCGGCGGCGGATCAGCGTCGGACCGACCTGCGCTTCGATCGCGCGTTTCAGCTCGCGGCTCGCGCCGAGCGCGAAGGCGGTCTCGGCGACCACGAACAGCGGCCCGATCAGCAGCCCGATCAGATCGTCGACGAACGCCGGCTTGCGTCCTTCGTAGTAGTGGCCGACGAACTGGACGATCCACCCGACCACGAACAGGCCGACCCCGGTCGCCAGCCACGCCGCCGTGGAGGCTTCCGCCACCCGGCTCGCCGCCAGCAGCGAGACGATGAGCAGCGCAGTCATCGCCAGCCCATAACCCAGGCTCAGCCGCAGGTAAAACAAGGCTGCGGCCGCGCCGATCACCCACGCCGGATGTATCACGAGCGACGTGCCGGGCAGAGCGAACGCCGGCCGCGCCAGCAGCACGCACACCGCGAACACGATCATCGGAATGCCGACGAAGTGGGTCGCGATGTTGCGGCGGTCGCGGTGATAGGCGGCATAGTTGGCAAGCTGTTCGGTCAGGGTGCGCATCGTCTGCTCCAATCGTTCCGGCGCACACTGTAGGCAGCCGCGTGCGGCAATTCAAGTGCGCGTGCGCAGCGCGCGGGCGAGGTCGAACATCGCGTGCACGCGCGCCCGGAAGCCGAACCAGATCACGGCCGCGTATACGAGCGCGCCGACCGCGATGGCGGCGCCCGTCTTGGCGATCGGCCAGCCGTCGGGAACGACGGCGCGTGCCGCGAATACCGCGAGCGCCATCGCCGCACACCCTGCCAGCGCCGGGCCCACCGCCCGCAGCCAGTCGCGGGTCGTGACCCGCACGGTGCGAAACGCGAGGTAGAACTGCGGGATGTTGAGTACCGGATACACCACCACCCACGCCCAACCGATGCCGACCAGCCCGAAGTTCACCGCGCCCAGCAGCGCGAGCGGCATCCCCACGCCCGCGAGTACCGACAGCCACAGGTTGGCGCGAAACTGCCCGGTCCACAGCAGCAAATGCCCCATCAGCGTCTGCGAAGAGAGATAGGCGGCATATACGCACAGCAACTGCAGCGGCACGACCACGGCGTCCCATTGCGGGCCGAGCACGAGCGGAATCGCCAGATCGGCCACCAGCGCGGTGCCGATCGATACCGGAAACGTGAACACGGTCAGCAATTCGGTCAGAAGCAGGAAGTAGCGCCGCAGCTCTTCGCGTCGGTCCTGCACGGCGGAGAAGACACCGGGCACGACGCGGCTGATCACCGAACCGATCTCCTGCTGCGCCAGCGTGGAGAACGTGACCGCGAACGAATAGGCGCCGAGCGCGTCCTTGCCGAGCATGCGGCCGACGATCGTCTGATCGGCATTGCTGTAGCCGTACCAGGCGATGCGCGCGGCGAGCAGCCGCCAGCCCTGCAACAGCGGCCGCGCCAACGTGCGCACGTCGCGCGGCCAAGCGATGGCGAACGGACGCCACAGGACCAGCAGCAGCGTGATCGCGGCAGCGCCGGCGAGCGAGTTGAGCACCAGCGCCCAGTAGCCGAGCCCCGCCGTCGCCGCGCCGGCCAATACCGCAGCGGTCACCAGCGCCTGAACGAACGTCGCGAGCGCCAGTCGGCCGAACTGCAGTTCACGCTGAAGCTGCGCGCGCGGCACGACCTGCAGCGCGTCGGTCAGCATCAGCGCGCTCAGCGCCATGATGATCGCCGCCACCTGCGGTTCGCCGAAAAAGCCCGCGATCGCCGGCGCCAGCAGCAGGTAAGCGGCAGCGAGCGCGACCGCGATCAGCAGCAGGAAACCGGCCAGCCGGGCGCGCTGCTCGGCGTCGATACTGCGATCCTGTACCAGCACGGCGTCGAGCCCGAAGTCCTCGACCATGCGCGCCAGCCCGATCGCCAGCGTCGCCATCGCGATCAAGCCGTAGTCGGCCGGCGCCAACAGCCGCGCCGCATACAGCGTCGCCACCCAGGAGATCAGCTGCGCCAGCCAGCGCAGCGCCGCCGTCCAGGCGATGCCCGATGCCAGCGCGTGGTCGAGTGCGGGTGATGCGCTCGGGGTGCTCAATCGGTCAGCCTCGTGCGAGACGCGGTCAGTCTACGGCCCGGCGAGCGGTTACAGTGGCGCGATGACCAGAGACGAAGCGCGCGTGCCGCGCCGCATCCTGCCGACGATCGTGCTGTCGCAGCTCGCCGGCACGGCGCTGTGGTTCGCGGTCAACGCCGTGATGCCCGATCTGCAGCGCGACTGGGACCTGCCGGCGGAAGCGGTGGGCACGCTGACTTCGGCAGTGCAACTGGGTTTCATCGCCGGCACGCTCGCCTTCGCGCTGGCGGCGATCGCCGATCGTTTCTCGCCGCGCCGCGTGTTCCTGCTGTGCTCGCTCGCGGGCGCGGCCTGCACCGCCGCCGCCGCAGTGCTAGCCCGCGACTTGGCGGCGCTCGCCGCGCTGCGCTTCGCCACCGGATTCTTTCTGGCCGGCATCTATCCGGTCGGCATGAAGATCGCCGCCGGCTGGTATGCGCGCGGGCTGGGCGCCGCGCTCGGCTTTCTGATCGGCGCGCTGGTGCTCGGCACGGCCGCTCCGCACGGACTGCGCGCGCTGGGCTCCGCCTGGCCCTGGCAGTCGCTGATGCTCGCGGTGGCGGCGATCGCGGCCGGCGGCGGACTGATGCTGTACCTGTTGGTGCCCGACAGTCCGCATCTGCCACGCGCCGCGCGCCTGCGCCCGCAGGCGCTGGCGGTCATCGTCACCGACCGCAAGGTGCGTGCCTCCGCGTTCGGTTACTTCGGCCACATGTGGGAGCTGTACGCGTTCTGGGTGCTGGTGCCGTTCGTGCTCGCCACGCGCCTGCACGCATCGCAGGTCGCCGCCGCGGCCTTCGTCGTGATCGGCGCCGGCGCGATCGGCTGCGCGGCGGGCGGCTTGCTCGTGCGCCGGTTCGGCAGCGCGCGCGTGGCGGGCGCGCAGTTGGCGGCCAGCGGCGCCTGCTGCGTGCTGGCGCCGCTGATGCTGGACGCGCCGCTCGCGCTGTTTCACGCGTGGCTGTTCGTCTGGGGCGTGACCGTGGTCGGCGACTCGCCGCAGTTTTCCACGCTCACGGCGCTGAACGCGCCGCGCGACGCGGTCGGCAGCGTGCTGACGTTCGTCAACTCGATCGGCTTCGCGATCACGATTCCGAGCATCCAGCTCTTCGCCTGGCTCGCGCAACGGCTGCCGCTCGACCTCGTGCTGCCCTGGCTCGCGCTCGGCCCGGCGTTCGGTCTGCTCGCGCTGCGCCCGCTGCTGACGGCGCGCGCTTGAACCTACATCACGATCACCTGCCGCACCGCCTTGCCTTCGCGCAGGCGGTCGAAGCCTTCGTTGATCTGCTCCAGCCGCAACGTGCCGGTCTTGAGCCGATCGACCGGCAGCCGCCCCTGCCGATAAAGCGCCACGTAGCGCGGCAGATCGCGCACCGGCACGCAGGTGCCGATGTAGCTGCCTTTGACCGTGCGCTCCTCGGCGACCAGGTTCACGATCGGCAGCGCGAGCGTGTGCTGCGGCGGCGGCAGCCCCGCGGTCACCGTCGTGCCGCCGCGGCGCGTGATGCGATACGCCAGTTCCAGCGCCTTCACCACACCGGCGAACTCGAATGCGAAATCCACGCCGCCCGCCGTCAGCGCCTTGACCTGCTCGACCGCGTCCGGTGCGGCCGCGTTCACGCACGCGGTCGCGCCGAGCGCGCGCGCCAGTTCGAGCTTGTCCGGCGCCACGTCGAGCGCGACGATCGTCGCCGCACCGGCCGCCTGCGCGCCGATCAGCGCCGCCAGCCCGACTCCGCCCAGCCCGACCACCGCGACGCTGGCGCCGAGCGGCACGCGCGCGGTGTTGATCACCGCGCCGACACCGGTCAGCACCGCGCAGCCGAACAGCGCCGCTTCGTCGAACGGCAATGCGGGATCGACTTTCACCAGCGAGCGGCGCGACACGACGGCGTAATCGGCGAACGCCGAGCATCCCAGATGGTGATGGATCGGGCTGCCGTTGCGCGACAGCCGGCGCGCGCCGGACAGCAGGGTGCCGGCGGTATTGGCCGCCGCGCCGGACTCGCACAGCGCGGGCCGCCCTTCGGCGCACGGCAGGCAATGGCCGCAACTGGGAACGAACACCAGCACGACGTGCTCGCCCTCTTTCAGATCGGTGACGCCTTCGCCCCAGGCGACGACCTCGCCTGCCGCTTCGTGTCCGAGCGCCATCGGTGTCGGCCGCGGCCGATCGCCGTTGATCACCGACAGGTCCGAGTGGCACAACCCGGCGGCGCGGATGCGCACCAGCACCTCGCCGGGGCCCGGGGGTTCCAGGTCCAGCTCCTCGATCGCCAGCGGCTTCGTTTGCGCATAGGGGGGCTCCACACCCATGCGGTTCAACACGGCGGCGCGGATCTTCATCGGAGTCTCCGTCTACATGAACGTCATCGTCAGCCACTCGATCGCGAGCGCCGGTTTGTCCTCGCCTTCGATCTCGACCGTCACGTCGTAGGTCGCCAGCACGCGGCCGCCGGGCTGATCCTCCAGCTTGCGCAGCGTGAAGCGGCCGCGCACGCGCGCGCCGTTTTTCACCGGCGCGATGAAGCGCAGGCGGTTGCAGCCGTAGTTGACGCCGAACTTGCTGCCGGCGATCGTCGGGCAGACCTCGTAGGCCATGCGCGACAGCAGCGACAGCGTCAGGAATCCGTGCGCGATCGTGGTGCCGAAGGGTGTCGCGGCCGCCCGTTCGCGGTCGACATGGATGAAGGCCCGATCTTCGGTCAGGTCGGCAAAGGCATCGATGCGCGCCTGATCGATGCGAATCCAGCTCGACACGCCGACCTCGCGGCCGACGAGCGCCGCCAGCGCTTCCTTTTCGACCTGCCGCACCGGGCCTTCCATCGATGTTCTCCGCAGTTCTTCCGGCCGCACTCTAGCAAGCGCGTGGCGCTCGTCCCGATCGCCTAACCCGGAGCGGGTAAACCGGCCGCGCCCGTCGGGAGTTCTGTCGGGCAGCATTTTGCAACGGCATCAGACCCTTCCGGAGGTTCGTCGATGAGCGAAAACGTAGCGGCGCAAGCCGCGCCGGCGAAGACGCCGAGCAAGATCCATCCTGCATTCGTACTGGCCGCGATCGGTGTCGCGGCGGTGACGCTGATCGCAGCTGCGCAAATGCTGCGCCCACAGGACGCGCGATCGCATGTCGCCGCGGGCAGCGCCGCGGCCGCCGCGCAGACGGGCGCGGCCAAAGCGGTGCCGGCCAGGCCCGCGCCGCGGGCCGCCTGCCCGAACTGCGGCACGGTGATCGCGGTGCGCGAAAGCAAGCGCGCCGGCGAGGGCACGGGCCTGGGCGCGGTGGCCGGCGGCGTGATCGGCGGCGTGGTCGGACATCAGTTCGGCGGCGGCCGCGGCAAGGATGCGCTCACCGTCGTCGGCGCGGTCGGAGGCGCCGTCGCCGGGCATCAGATCGAAAAACAGGTGCGGGCGAAGACCGTCTATCACGTGGACGTGAAGATGGACGACGGGTCGGTGCGCACGTTCGACTACGGCACGCCGCCCGGGCTCGCGGTGGGCGCCAAAGTCGAGGTCAACGGCGATCGCCTGAGCGCGCGCGGCTAGGCGCGGCCCGCGTGCGCAGCAGGCGCGCTCACGGCAGCGCCTCGCACCAGCGTTCGATCGCCGTGCGCACTTCGTGCGGCCGCTCGGTGAGCGGCCAGTGCTGGCAATCGATCGATACGGTCTGAGCGCGCGGCAATTGCGCCAGCAGGCGTGCCATCACCGCGGGGTCGGCGAACGTTCCGCCGCTCGACAGCAGCACCAGCACCGGCATATCCAGCGCGGCGAGCGGCGGCGCGGGGCGGAACATCTCGACCAGCTCCTGCAGATAGTGCGCGGTGCGGAAATGGCGCAGGTCTTCGCACGTCGAGCTGTAGCGGCGCACGAAGTCGGCGGTGGCCGCGGGGGAGGCGAGCGCGGCGCGGGCTTCTTCGTCCAGCGCCCGCAGATCGTACGGTTCGACGGCGCGCCGCTGTAAACCCAGCGCATTGGCCGCCCGCACCAGCGTCGCCGCGGCGCCAATGACGGGGGCCAGTTGCGCGATGCGCCGCCATTTGCCGCGCAACGCCTCGCGAAACACCGGATCGATCAGCGCCAGCGCCCGGCTTTGCTGCCGGTAGCGGGCCGCGAACGCGAGCGCCACCTGAGCCCCCAGGCTGTGGCCGACCAGGATCGCCTGTGGATGGCCCTCGGCGGCGAGGAGCGCGGCCAGGTCGTCGCACCAAAGCTCGAGCGACAGCCGCCCGCGCGCTTGGGAGTCGCCGTGGCCGCGCAGGTCGACGCGCAGCAGGTCGAAGCGCGCGCTCAGGCGCGTCTGTTCGACGAATTCGGCGAAGCGCGACTTGTTGCTCGCCAGCCCGTGCAGCAGCAGCAGCGCGCGGCCCGGCGTACGTTCCGCGGCCGGCGTGAAGCCATAGACGATTTCCACGCCGTCCGGCCGCCGCAGACGGCGCAGCGTCTCCACCTCAGCCGCGGCCGACGAACGGCATTTTGGTCGCCATCACCGTCATGAACAGCACGTTGGCGTCGAGCGGCAGGCTCGCCATGTACAGCACCGCGTCGGCGACGTGCTTCAGATCCATGCGCGGCTCCGGCGCCAGTTGACCGTTGGCCTGCAGCACGCCCTGCGTCATGCGCTCGGTCATGTCGGTGGCAGCGT
>JAKANT010000400.1 GCA_021823635.1 Pseudomonadota bacterium | reverse complement strand
GCGCAAGCAGCGCGTCTTCGACCTCGGGGCCGGCGATGTTGTAGCCGGCGGAGACGATCATGTCGTCGGTGCGCGCCTGGTAGTGGAAGTAGCCGTCGGCGTCCATCACGTAGGCGTCGCCGGTGTAGTTCCAGCCGCCCTGTACGTAGCTCGTCTGGCGCGCATCGGCCAGGTACCGGCAGCCGGTCGGCCCCTTGACCGCGAGCCTGCCCACCGTGCCCGGCGGCACGGGCCGGCCTTGGTCGTCCATCACCTGCGCGACATAGCCCGGCACCGCCTTGCCGGTCGCGCCGGGGCGCGCGTGCTCCTCGTCGGCGGAGATGAAGATGTGCAGCATTTCGGTGGAGCCGATGCCGTCGATGATCTCGATGCCGGTCGCCTCCTTCCATAGCGCGCGGGTCGAGGCGGGCAACGCCTCGCCGGCGGAGACGCACTTGCGCAGCGGCGTTTTACGCAACTGCGCGCCGTGCGCGGCAAGCATGCGATACGAAGTCGGCGCGGTGAACAGCACCGTGGCGCCGAAGTCGCGGATGCCCTCCAGCAGCTGCGGCGGGCCGGCCTTCTCCAGCAGCACGGTGCTGGCGCCGATCGCCATCGGAAACAGCAGCAGCCCGCCCAGGCCGAAGGTGAACGCCAGCGGCGGGCTGCCGATGAAGACGTCCTCGGGCAGCGGCCGCAGGATGTGCGGCGGAAAGCAGGCGCAAATGGCCATTACGTCGCGGTGAAAGTGCATCGTCGCCTTGGGCACGCCGGTGGTGCCGGAGGTGAAGGCGAGCATGCAGGTGTCGTCGGCGGCGGTATCGACGTTGGCGAAGAAATCGGGCTGGCGCCGCATCGCCGCTTCGAGGCCGTCGGCGCCGTCGTCGTTGAAGTAGCGCAGCTGGCGCAGCACGGGGCTTGCCTGCGCGGCCTCGCGCAGCTCGTCGGCCAGCCGCGCGTCGCACAGCGCATGCGTGATGCTCGCCTTGTCGATGATCTGTTTCAGTTCCTTGGCGCGCAGAAGCGGCATCGTCGCCACCGCGATGCCGCCGGCTTTCATCACCGCGAACCAGCAGGCCGCCAGCATCGGAGTGTTCGGCGCGCGCAAAAGCACCCGGTTGCCCGGCACCAGGCCCATCTCGCGCGTCAGCACATGGGCGATGCGGTTCGCTTTCTCGTACAGCTCGGCGTAGCTCCAGGTGCATCCCGGCGCGCGGATGCAGACGCGCTGCCCGCGGCCGGCCAGCACGTGCCGATCCAGCAGCTCGGCCGCGCAGTTCAGTTGCGACGGAAACTGCAGTTCGGGCAGCGTGAAGATGAACTCCGGCCATTGCTCGCGCGGCGGCAGGTGGTCGCGGGCAAAGGTGTCGATGTGCGCGCTGGGCATGGCGGACCTCGCTAGGCCGAGGGTTCGGCGCGCGGCTGCGCCGTGTACTCGCGCAGCAGTTCGCGCGCGATGATCAACTGTTGCACTTCGCTCGCCCCCTCGTAGATGCGCAGCGGGCGGATCTCGCGGTACAGGCGCTCCACGGCGGTTTCGCTCTTGACGCCAAGGCCGCCGAACAGCTGCACCGCGCTGTCGATCACGCGCTGCGCGCCTTCGGTGGCGGCGAACTTGGCCATCGCCGCCTCGCGCGTCACGGCCGCGCCGCGGTCGCGCAGCCAGGCGGCGCGGTAGGTGAGCAGGGCGGCGGAGTCGATGTGCAGGGCCATGTCGGCGAGCTTGGCCTGCGCCAGCGGCAGGTCCGCCAGGCGCTGGCCGAACATGCGGCGCGACACCGTGCGCGCCAGCGCTTCGGCGAGCGCGCGGCGCGCGAAACCGAGTGCGGCGGCCGCCACCGAGGTGCGAAAGATGTCCAGCGTGCGCATCGCCAGCTTGAAGCCTTCGCCGGGCGCGCCCAGGCGCCGGCGCGCCGGCACGCGGCAGTTCGCAAAGCGCAGGCGCGCGAGTGGATGCGGGGCGATCACGTCGATGCGCTCGGCCACCGCAAGCCCCGGCGCATCGGCATCGACGACGAAAGCCGAGATGCCGCGCGCGCCCGGCGCCTCGCCGGTGCGCGCGAACACGACGTAGAAATCGGCGATGCCGCCGTTGGAGATCCAGGTCTTCTCGCCGTCGAGCACGTAGCCGTCGCCGTCGGGCCGTGCGGCGCAGGACAACGCGGCGACGTCGGAACCGGCGTCCGGCTCCGACAGCGCGAAGGCGGCGATCGCCTCGCCGCGCGCCACGCGCGGCAGGTAGTGCGCCTTCTGCTCGGGCGTGCCCGCCAGGCTGATCGCGCCCGAGCCGAGCCCCTGCATCGCGAACGCGAAATCGGCCAGGCCCGAATGGCGCGCCAGCGTCTCGCGCGCCAGGCACACGGTGCGTGTATCGATCGCTTCGCCGGCGCCGCCGTAGGCGGTTCCCGCCACGGCGTGGCGCAGCCAGCCGGCCTCACCCAGCGCGCGCACCAGCGCGCGGCACGCGGCATCGACCTCGGCGGCGTGCCCGTCGCGCAGCTGCCGCTGCGCCCAGTCCTCGAGCGCGCGCGCGAAACTGCGATGGCGCTCTTCGAAGAACGGCCAGGCGAGGTGCGCCAGCGCGTCCATCAATCGCCCTCGAAGGCGGGCCTCTGTTTGGCGACGAAGGCGCGATACGCGCGCTTGAAGTCCTCGGTCATCATGCAGATCGCCTGCGCCTGCGCCTCGGCCTCGATCGCCTGCTCGATCGTCATGCTCCACTCCTGGTGCAGCATGGTCTTGGTGATGCCGTTGGCGAACGCGGGTCCGTCGTCGAGCTCGCGCGCCAGCGACTGCG
>JAKANT010000011.1 GCA_021823635.1 Pseudomonadota bacterium | reverse complement strand
CGCCGTGGTGACGTCCTGCAGCGTGCCGAAGAGGCGCACGCAGCGGCCGCCGCGCATCTCGGCTTCGCCGAAGCTGCGCATCCAACGTTGCCGGCCGCGGCCGGTCACCATCGGCACCTCGAAGTCCCAGGTCTGGCCGTTCTTGATCGCGGCGCGCCAGGCGGCCTCCACCTGTGGCTGCGCTGCCGCCGGAAAGAACCGGCTGAAGACCTCGAGGCGCGGCGGCTCTCCGGCAGCGGGCTCGAGCTCGAGCAACTCGTACATCTCGGCAGTGAAGTGCAGCCGGTCCTGCTGGACGTCGTATTCCCACGCGCCCACGCGCGCCACCTGCGCCAGCTTGCGCAGCAGCGCGATTTCCTGCGCGTTGGGGTGTCCAGGGGCCGCCGTATCCATCAGTCCCCCGCTTCGAACAACAGGGTCAGCACCGCCTGGTGTTCGTTCTCGATCGCCTGCAAGAGTGCCGCCGCCTGCGGCCAGTCAGCGCCGGCTGCCAGCTGCTCCAGCTCCCCGCTCATACGCGCCAGCCGAAGCGCGCCGAGGAACTCGGCACTCGCGCGCAGCGCCCGCGCCGCGCGCGCCGCCTGTTCCGCATCGGTCGAGCCTACGGCGAGCTTCAGCGTCTCGATCAACTGCGCCGAGCGAAGGGCGAACGATTCGGTGACCGTCGGCGCGAAATGCCGGTCGCCGCGCTTCACGCCGCTCAACCTGCGAACCGTCGCCCGCAGCCGTTCGGCATCGGACTCGTGCGGCTGGCCGCTCGCGTCGCCGGCCGGGCCGCGGCGCGGGCCAATCGCGCGCGCGATCGCGGCGCCCAGTGCGGCGGCCTGCACCGGCTTGGTCAGATGCTCGTTGAAGCCCGCCATCAGGCAACGCAAACGGTCGGTCTCGGAGGCGTAACCGGTGACCGCGATAACCGGCAACGGCGCGCGCTCGGCCTGCGCCTCGCGTTCGCGCAGCCGTCGCAGCACCTCGAAGCCGTCGAGCTTCGGCATGCCGAGATCGAGCAACATCACATCGACCTCGCCCGCCAGGGCGCGGTCCACCGCACGCTCGCCGTCTTCCTCGATCGCCACGACGTGGCCCAGCAGCGAGGCCAGATGGGCCTGCAGCGAACTGGACAGCGGATCGTCATCGACGACGAGGACCCGCACGGGGGGGCAAGAGGAGGGCTGGGAGTCCAACGGCAGCGTCCGGCAAACGCAGTTGAAACTTCATTTGAGACTATCCCTGCGGCCGCGCGCGCGCCAGCGGGGCGATACGGGAATTTGCGCCGCGGCGGCAAGCCATTTGGCGCAGCCCGGTCAGAAGTCCAGATCCTCCCGAATCGCCGCGACGCCCGCGTCGGCGCAGGCGGCGTCCGCTGCGCCGCCCGGCGCGCCGGAGACCCCGATCGCGCCGAGGATCCCGCCTCCCGCGACGATCAGCACGCCGCCGCCGACCGCGACCACGCGCGGCAGATGGCGGATGCCGGAATTCGGTTCACCGGCCTGCGTGACCCGCGCCAACTCGAGCGTATCGGTGCGAAAGCTCACCGCGGTCCAGCCTTTCGCGATGGCGGTATCCGGCGTGTGGGGCCCGGCGAAGCGGTCGCGTACCAGCGCCTGCGCGACGCCGGCGCGATCGACCACCGCTACCGCGACCTGGTAGCCGCGCTGGCGGCACTCGGCGAGCGCTGCCGTGGCCGCCTTCAGCGCCGTCTCCGGCGCCAATAGCCGCACCGTGTAGGTGGCTTCAGAGGCCGCGGCCGAGGCGGCGAAAAGAACGACGGCCAAGGCAAGCGATCGCATCGGCGGCTCGTTACGGAAAGCGCGAAGGCGGCGCCGACGGAATGCTACTGGACAGCGCGGCCGCCGGCGGCGCACAATGGCGACCGCTCCGGGGTGCGCGCCGAGCGGGCGAGCTGAGACGGTCGATCCGAACCCGAGAACTTGATCCGGTTAGCACCGGCGCAAGAAGAGCCGAGCCCGGGCTCGACCCTGAGCCCGCCGTGTCGAGGCCGCTTTCGGAGCGCAACCGCGAAGGAGCCTCGACGATGAACGCCCCCGACGACAAACTCGCCTCGCTGCTCGCGCTGACGCGCGCGCCGTTTCCGGCTTCGCGCAAGGTCTATGTGACCGGCAGCCGCGGCGACCTGCGCGTGCCGATGCGCGAGGTCGCGCTCACCAACGGCGAGACGGTGACGCTGTACGACACCTCCGGCCCGTACACCGACCCGGCGGTGGCGGTGGACGTCTCGCGCGGGCTGCCGGCGCTGCGCGCGCCGTGGATCGAGGCGCGCGGGGATACCGAGGTCTATGACGGCCGCCGTGTGCAGCCGGTGGACGACGGTGCGCGCGATGCCGAACGCCTGCGCGCCCTGCGCGCGCAGTCGGCGGCGCTCGAGCGCCGGCCGCGGCGTGCCAAGGCCGGAGGCAACGTCACGCAGATGCACTACGCGCGGCGCGGCATCGTCACGCCCGAGATGGAATTCGTCGCCATCCGCGAGAACGCGCGGCGCGA
Organism: Pseudomonadota bacterium; assembly: GCA_021823635.1. Lineage (GTDB taxonomy): Bacteria > Pseudomonadota > Gammaproteobacteria > Burkholderiales > Burkholderiaceae_F > JAKANT01. Next base: position 9,781 of record JAKANT010000011.1, on the reverse strand, counting down.
GTGGATGGCCGAGTATCTGGCCGACGCCGAGCGCGAGGCGCGGCTCAAGGGTCAGCCGTTCGGCGCCCGCATCCCGCCCGCGATCACGCCGGAGTTCGTGCGCGACGAGGTGGCGCGCGGCCGCGCCATCATCCCGGCCAACATCAATCACCCGGAGCTCGAGCCGATGGCGATCGGGCGCAACTTCCTGGTGAAGATCAACGCCAACATCGGCAACTCCGCCGTGACCTCGGGCATCGAGGAAGAGGTGGAAAAGCTCGTGTGGGCGATCCGTTGGGGCGCGGACACCGTGATGGATCTTTCGACGGGCCGCAACATCCACACCACGCGCGACTGGATTATCCGCAACTCGCCGGTGCCGATCGGCACCGTGCCGATCTATCAGGCGCTGGAGAAAGTGGGCGGCGTGGCGGAAGACCTCACGTGGGAGATCTTCCGCGACACGCTGATCGAGCAGGCCGAGCAGGGCGTCGATTACTTCACCATCCATGCCGGCGTGCGGCTGCCCTTCGTGCCGCTCACCGCCAAGCGCCTGACCGGCATCGTCTCGCGCGGCGGCTCGATCCTCGCCAAGTGGTGCATCGCGCATCACAAGGAGAACTTCCTCTATACGCACTTCGAAGAGATCTGCGAGATCATGAAGGCGTACGACGTCAGCTTCTCCCTTGGCGACGGGCTGCGCCCGGGCTGCCAGGCGGATGCCAACGACGAGGCGCAGATGGCCGAACTGCGCACGCTCGGCGAGCTGACGCGCATCGCCTGGAAGCACGACGTGCAGGTGATGATCGAAGGGCCGGGCCATGTGCCGCTGCACCTGGTGCAGGCCAACATGGAAGAGCAACTGAAGCACTGCCACGAAGCCCCGTTCTACACCTTGGGGCCCTTGGTGATCGACATCGCGCCCGGTTACGACCACATCGCCTCGGCGATCGGCGCGGCGTTGATCGGCTGGTACGGCACCGCGATGCTCTGCTATGTGACGCCGAAAGAGCACCTCGGGCTGCCCGATCGCGACGACGTCAAGCAGGGCATCATCGCGTACAAAATCGCCGCGCATGCGGCCGACCTCGCCAAGGGGCATCCGGCGGCGCGCGCGCGCGATGACGCGCTGTCGAAAGCCCGCTTCGAGTTCCGCTGGCACGATCAGTTCAACCTCTCGCTCGATCCGGACACGGCGCGCGAATTCCACGACGAGACGCTGCCGAAGGAAGCCGCCAAGGTCGCGCATTTCTGCTCGATGTGCGGGCCGAAGTTCTGCTCGATGAAGATCACGCAGGACGTGCGCGACTACGTGGCCTCCGGCATGGCGGAGAAGTCGGCCGAATTCAAAGCGGCGGGCGGCGAACTGTACGTGCCGATCGCGCGGGGCTGAGCATGCGGATCGGGATCGCCGGCGCCGGGCTCATGGGCCGCCTGCTCGCCTGGCATCTGGCGCGCGACGGGCACGAGGTCGAAGCCTTCGACGCGATGCCCGGACCCGAGCCGCGCTTCGAAGGCAGTGATGCGGCGGCGTTCTCCGCCGCCGGCATGCTCTCTCCGACGGCCGAACTGGACGCTGGCGAGCCGCAGATCGCCGCGCTCGGCTGGCGGTCGATCGCGCGCTGGACGCAGATCTGCGGCGAGCTCGGGGTCGCCACGCTCGCGCAGCGCGGCAGCCTGTTGCTCGCGCATCGCGCCGACGTGGGCGCTGCACAGCGCGTGCTGGCCCGCATCGGCACCGTCGAACCCGCACGCGCGCCGCAGCCGCTGACGATGACGCAGTTACGCGAGCTGGAGCCCGCCGTGCAGGGCGTCGCGCATGCCTGGCTGTTACCGGGGGAAGGCGCGATCGAGCCGCTGGGCACACTGCGCGCGTTGGTCGAGCGGGCCCTGGGCGTGCGCTGGCACTGGGGGCGGCCGGTGCGTTCCGTCGAACCCGAGACGCTGCGGCTGCAGGATGGCCGTGTGCTGCGCTTCGATCTCGCCGTCGATACGCGCGGGCTGGGCAGCCGGCCGCAACTGCCGGTGCGCGGTGTGCGCGGCGAAACGGTGTGGTTGCATCTTCCGGCGCATGGACTGACCCGGCCGGTGCGGCTGCTGCATCCGCGGCATTTCGTCTATGTCGTGCCGCGCTCGGAAGACGAACTGTTTTTGGGCGCGAGCAGCCTCGAATCCGAAGACCGCTCGCCGGTGTCGCTGCGTACGGCGGTCGAACTCATGGCCGCCGCGCACAGCGCGCTGCCGGCGCTCGCGGAAGCGCGCATCGTGCGCCTCGATCGCAATCTGCGACCGGCGCTGCCGGACAACGCCCCGCGCATCGAGTGCGCGCCGGGACTGTTGCGCATCAACGGGTTGTACCGCCACGGCTGGCTGATCGCGCCGGCCCTGCTGGACGATGCGCTCGCGCGGCTCGGGCTGCTGTCGGAGACCGTCGCGTGAAGGCCGAAACGATCGACGTGCTGCTCGACGGCCGTCCGCATCCGGTGCCGGTCGGTACCACGCTCGCCGACTTGATCGAAGCGCTGGGGCACGCCCCCGATGCGGTCGCCACCGCCATCGATGGTGAATTCGTGCCGCGGGCGCAGCGCGCCGCGCGCGTGTTGCAGCCGGGCGAGGCGGTGTTCCTGTTCAAGCGCATCGTCGGAGGCTGAACATGCAGGCGCGCGAACCCTTCGCTTTGCAAGACCCGTGGCGCATCGGCGAGGCGACCCTCACGAGCCGCCTGCTGCTCGGCACCGCGGGTTATCCGTCGCCGCAGGTGCTCGGTGACGCGATCAAGGCGTCCGGTGCGCAGGTCGTGACGGTGGGGCTGAAGCGCACGCTCGCCGCCGATGGCGACAACGGCTTCATCGACATGATCCGCGCCGTGCTCGCAGAAACCGGCGCGCGGCTGCTGCCCAACACCGCCGGCTGCCGCAGCGCGCGCGAAGCGGTGCAGCTCGCGCGCATGGCGCGCGAACTGTACGAAACCTCCTGGGTGAAGCTCGAAGTGATCGGCGACGAGCACCTGCTCGCGCCCGACGTGTTCGAACTGGAGGCGGCGGCGCGCGAGCTGGTGCGCGATGGGTTCACGGTGCTGCCGTATTGCACCGATGATCTGATCGCCTGCCGCCGCCTGCTCGATGCGGGCTGCGCGGTGCTGATGCCGTGGGCGGCGCCGATCGGCTCCGGCCAGGGCCTGCTCGATCCGTTCGCGTTGCGCACGCTGCGCGCGCGACTGCCGGATGTGACGCTGATCGTCGATGCCGGCCTCGGCGCGCCGTCGCATGCCGCGGCGGCCCTGGAGCTGGGCTACGACGCGGTGCTGATCAACTCCGCGGTGTCGCAGGCGCGCGATCCGGTGGCGATGGCACGCGCCTTTCGCGATGCGGTGACTGCGGGCCGCACCGCGTTTTTGGCCGGCGTGATGGCGAAGCAGGATTTCGCCGTGCCCAGTACGCCGGTGACCGGCCAGCCGTTCGTGCTCGGCTGACGGCGCGCCGGTGAGCGACGCGCCGCCCATCGTCTGGAGCATCGCCGGCACCGACAGCGGCGGCGGCGCGGGGCTCGCGGCCGATCTGCGTGCGGCCTTCGCCTTCGGCGCGCACCTCTGTCCGGTGGTGGCGGCGGTCACTGCACAGAACTCCCGGGCGGTGCTGCAGGTGGCGCCGCTTGCGCCGGCGCTGATCGAGGCACAGCTTTCGGCACTCGCCGAGGATCTGCCGCCGGCGGCGATCAAGACCGGGCTGCTCGGTGGCGCGGCGCAGATCGAGGCGGTGTGCCGGGGGGTGGATGCCCTGCGTGCGCGCGGCCAAAACGCCCCGCTCGTGGTCGATCCGGTGCTGGCTGCCTCGAGTGGCGCGGACTTCGCCGATTCCGCGACGCTCGCCGCTTACCGCGCATTGATCGAACGCGCCACCCTCGTGACGCCGAACCGGCGCGAAGGGGCGCGCCTCCTTGGCTTGCCGGCGCTGGCGCGCGCGGAAGTTCCGCAAGCCGCAGCCCGGCTGCGCGAGTGGGGCGCGCAGGCAGTGGCGATCACCGGCGGCGACGATGAGGGGCCGCTCGCCGCCGATTGGATCGACACGCCGCAGACGCGCGGCTGGCTCGCGCTGCCGCGCATCGAGACCCGCCACACGCACGGCACCGGCTGCACGTTCGCCACAAGCGCCGCAGCTGCGCTCGCCTCCGATTACTGCGAGGCCGATGCGCTCGTGCTCGCGAAGATCGCCACCGCGGCCGCCGTGCGCGCCGGTTACTCAGCCGGCAGCGGCGCCGGACCGGTCGCCGCGCAACCCGACTTCGCGCGCGCGCGCGGCGGCCTGCCGACGCTGGATCCGCGACAACCGGTCTGGCAGCCGACGCCGTTCGCCGCGCTCGTCTCGCCACAGCTCGGTCTGTACGCGATCGTCGACAGCGCGGAATCGGTGGCGCGGGTGCTCGCCGCCGGCTGCCGCAGCGTGCAATTGCGCATCAAGTCCGCGCCGCCCGAGCAACTGCGCGCGGAGATCGCACGCGCCGTGGCCGCGGCGCGCGCCGCCGATGCGCAACTGTTCGTCAACGACCACTGGCGGCTCGCCCTCGAGTGCGGCGCCTATGGCGTGCATCTCGGGCAGCAGGATCTGGCGGCGCTCGCGCCGGCCGATCTCGAGCGGCTACGCGCGGCCGGTCTGCGGCTCGGAATCAGCACGCACAGCTACTGGGAAGTTTGCCGCGCGCGTGCCGTGGCGCCGAGCTACATCGCCTGCGGGCCGATCCACGCCACGCCGACCAAGGACATGCCGTGGACTCCGCAAGGCGACGGCAACCTCGCCTACTGGTGCGCCGTGCTCGAAGAACCGGTGGTCGCGATCGGCGGCATCGACATCGCGCGCGCGGCGGCGGCGGCGAGCTGCGGCGCGGCGGGCGTGGCGGTGCTGCGCGCGGTGGCGCACGCCGACGCGCTTGCCGCGACCGTGCGCACCTTTGCCGAAGCGATCGCATTTGGCCGCACGCGGGCGCGCACAGCCCCTGCGCGCGCGCAGCCGACGCTGCCGCGTGGCGCTACGGTCGCCTAGACTCGCGTTCTGCAGCTAGCGAGGAGATTGAGCGTGGAAACGCGAGGCGGATCGGCGATGCCGCTTTCTGGCTGGACGGTCGAAAGGGTCTTGGAGTTGATCGATCGGCCCCTGATCGATCTGCTGTTCGAAGCGCAACGGGTGCATCGTGCCCATTTCGACCCGAACGAAGTGCAGTTGTCGACGCTGCTGTCGATCAAGACCGGAGGTTGCCCCGAGGATTGCGCCTACTGCCCGCAGTCCGTGCATTACGACACGGGGGTGGGGGCGGGCAAGCTTCTCGATGAGCAAAGCGTGTTGTCGGCCGCGCGCGCTGCACGGCGCGCGGGTGCGACGCGTTTTTGCATGGGGGCCGCATGGCGGGCGCCGAACGATCGCGATCTGGAGCGCGTGGCGCGGCTGGTCGAAGCCGTGAAAGGCGAGGGGCTCGATCCGCGCTGCACGCTCGGCATGCTGAGCGAGGCGCAGGCGCGCACGCTGCGCGAGGCCGGGCTCGACTACTACAACCACAATCTGGACACCTCGCCCGAGTTCTACGGCCGCATCATTACTACGCGCGACTACCGCGACCGCCTGGAAACGCTGCAGGCGGTGCGCGCCGCCGGCATCAAGATCTGCTGCGGCGGCATCCTCGGCATGGGCGAGTCGCGGCGCGAACGCGCCGGGCTGATCGCGCAACTGGCCAACCTCGATCCCTATCCGGAATCGGTACCGATCAACCAACTGGTGCGTGTGGCCGGCACGCCGCTGGCACAGGCCGAGCCGCTCGATCCGCTGGAGTTCGTACGAACGATCGCCGCCGCCCGCATCACGATGCCGCGCGCCTGGGTACGCCTGTCAGCCGGGCGGCGCGAAATGAGCGACGAGCTGCAGGCGCTTTGTTTTCTCGCCGGGGCGAATTCGATCTTTTACGGCGACCGTCTGCTGACCACGGGCAATCCGGACTGGGAGCACGACCGGCGGCTGTTCGAGCGGCTCGGGCTGAGGCCGGCCGGATCAAACGCGCGCGAAGCGACCACCTGAGCGCGCGTTCTCATCCCACGCACACGCGGTCGCGTCCGGCGCGCTTGGCTTCGTACAACGCGCGATCGGCGCGCGCCAGCGCCTGATCGACACTCTCGTGCGCGCGCATCACGGCCACGCCCACCGAGGCGGTCACCGCGAGCCCCGGAGCGATCGACGCCCAGGCATGCGATTTCAGCGCCTGCCGCAGACGCTCGGCTGCGCGCTCGGCATCGGCGTCGTTCGCCACGCCGCGCAACAGCACCAGGAACTCCTCGCCGCCGAAGCGACCGGCACGGTCCGACACCCGCATTTCGCGCGCGATCAGCAGCCCGAACTGGCGCAGCACCTCGTCGCCGATCGGGTGCCCGTAGGTATCGTTGATCGCCTTGAAGTGATCCACGTCGAGCAATGCGAGCGCCAGCGGCGGCGGGCCGCCGGCCGAATGGGCCGCCTCGCTTTCGACGCACAGCCGGATCGAGCGCCGGTTCAGCAGTCCGGTGAGGTCGTCGCGCGTGGCGAGCCGGTGCACCTCAGCGTGAGCCCGTTGCAGTTCCAGACGGCGCTGGTTCAAGTGTTCGCGGATGCGCGCACCGTATAGCCCCATCAGCAGACAGCGGGCCAGGATGGTGACGATCCAGACCGCGCTCAGCGCGCGTTCCATGACACTGCGCATCGGCAAGGAGAAGTCGGGCCCGGCGCTGATCAGCACGAGCGCGATCGCGGGCGCGAAAACCGCCAGCGCGGCGCCCGCCTCGCGTGCGCTCAGTCAAAACGCACCGAAAGCGAGCACGATGAACAGCAGCATCAGCAGCAGCGGCCCGACTTCGGGAATCCAGTAGGACGTCGCCACGATGATCGTGCCGTTGAGCCAGACGCCGGCGAGCGTCAGGTAGGGATCGCGTTGTCGGTCGCTGAAACCGATGCGATCGAGCACGTAAAACAGCGCGCAGGATGCAAAACCGGCGACCCCATAGGCGGCAGCGGCGATTGCGGTGATCGTTCCGGCCGCAGCGAAGGCGGCAAGCAGCAGGGTATCGACGCCGTAGCTCAGTGCGACGAGCGCACGAATATGCATGCGCTGCGCGCGCATGCGGCGCGCCGGTACCTCGTCGGCGTGCATGCTGTCGCCGGCGGCGATCGGATCGGTGGTGACGTCTGCAGTCATCGGAACGCGCCCGGGAAGGCGCAAGTGCGCTCCTCGTTTCGTGTATCGGCTTGCCGCCCGGCAAGATTGACGAACCTTAACGGCGGAACAGAACGGTCTTCGGACGGCAATCTCGCACGCCGCTGCCAACCGCGGCGCATGGGGCGGCAGGCGGCGTGGCTCGTACACGGCAGCGCGGCGGCCCCTTGGATCTAGCGTGGGCTCGGCCTTCGCTGCTCGCCTCCGTGGCGCGAGGGTCCCACCGGCCGTCGCGCCGATCGAGCCATACCGCGCGGCGCCCCTTGCTGATCGTTTGCGCGGGGCTGAGAAGTCAATTGACCCAGCAACGCGCGAAGACCGACGGAATTGCCGAATTTCCGGTCCAGCGCCGCGTGGGCGTCGCACCACAGCGGATAGGCGCGCTTCAGCAGCCTATGTCCGGCTGCCGTCAAGTGCAGGCGGCGCTTGCGGCGATCCTGCGCGTCCGCCGCCACTTCCAGCAACCCTCTGCGCTGGAGCGGTTTGATCAGCGCCGTCAGGGTGGTGCGGTCCATCGCCAGGAACGGCGCCAGCTCGCCGACCGTAGGCGGCTCGGGGCGGTTCAGCGCCATGAGGAGCGAAAACTGGCCGTTGGTGAGATCGAGCGGCCGGAACACCTCGTCGAAGTGGCGCGCCAGCACGCGCGCCGCGCGCTGCACGTGCAGGCACAGGCAGGTTTGAGCGACCTCGCGGGTCTTGACAGCGGGAAAGGCAACGGCCACAGTTCGATTATGTTGATATCAACGTACGATGTCCAATCGCGCCGCCGGATATGCCAAAGGAGCCCGCGATGATCCCGAAGAACACCGTCTGCATCTGGTACGACCTGGACGCCGAAGCCGCCGCGCGCTTTTACGCTTCCGTCTTTCCCGACAGCGCGGTGACGCGGGTGATCCGTGCCCCGGCCGACTACCCCTCCGGCAAGGCCGGCGACGCGCTGGTCGTGCAGTTCACCGTCTGCGGCATCCCGTGCATCGGTCTCAACGGCGGTCCTGTGTTTCCGCAGTCGGAAGCCTTCTCGTTCCAGATCGCCACCGATACGCAGGAGGAGACCGATCGCTACTGGAACGCCATCGTCGGCAATGGTGGGCAGGAAGGCGAATGCGGTTGGTGCAGGGACCGCTGGGGTGTGAACTGGCAGATCACACCGCGCACGCTCACCGAGGCGCTCGCCGCCGGCGGCGACGAGGCGCGCCGGGCGTTCGCGGCGATGATGACGATGAAGAAGATCGACGTGGCAGCGATCGACGCCGCGCGCCGGGGATGAAGGGCGATGCAACGCCCGTCTCGTCATCCGCATCCAACGCCATCGGCGACCTGACGCGTCACGCCGAAGGTTCGTTCACGACGTGCAACAAGGAGACGCTCATGCCCTACACCCTCACCCAGATCCGCGTGTTCCGCGCCCCGCGCGAGCGCCTGTGGCGCGCGCTCACCGAGCCGGCCGCCATCGTCAAATGGAATCCGCCTGACGGTTTCGTCGCCGAAGTGCACGAGCTCGAGCTGCGGCAGGGCGGCCGCTACCGCATGAGCTTCATCAACCTCGACAACGGCCAGCGCCACAGCTTCGGCGGCAGCTACTGCGAGGTCGTGCCTGGTGAGAAGCTCGTCGCCACCGACCGTTTCGACGATCCGAATCTGTCGGGCGAGATGCTGACCACCTACACCCTGCGTGCGGTGTCCTGCGGCACCGAGCTGACGGTCGAGCAGGCGGGGCTGCCCGACGTCATTCCGGCCGAGTCGTGTCGCCTGGGCTGGCAGCAGTCCTTCGACCTGCTCACCCGGCTGGTCGAGGCCGAGATCCGGATGCCATAAGCGGCGTCGGCCGAGTGCGTCCCATCGTGAGAACTGCAGCGTGAGCAAGTCTTCGTCAACAGCGCGCTCGACCCGGAAGGCTAACTGGCACCCGAAGGGATGGACATGGAGCATCTCAGCGACGCGGGCGCGAAGCGGCAAGCGAGCGCGACATCCGCATCTCCGCCGGCGCCGAGGTGATCCAGCGGTATCTGCACCTCGGCGTGGGGGACGAACTCGACATCGCCCTCGTGCCCGTGTTTTTCGGCGGCGGCCGGTGGCTGTTCGAGAACCTGACCACGCCGCTGCCTCAGTTCCGCATCGACCGCGTGCTGCACGGTGCCCGCGCCGCGCACCTGCGCTACCTGCGCGCCAGAACGGGACGAGTACATCGACCATGTCCTACTTCTTCTGCTTTGGGGGGCCGGTGCCGCGCGCGGACCGTGCGCAGTATGAAGCCCTCGCGCGCGCGTCTCGGCCGAGATCGTGCGCGAGCACGGCGCCCGCGCCGTGACAGAGTGCTGGCAGGACGAGGACGGTCCCGCCGCTCAGAGCTATCACGGGAAAGCCGCTCGCCCGCCAGGAGGGCGCTATCGGTCTATCGCCGCGAGGGCCGGCGCGCAGGCGGACGACACCGTGGTGCCGTCTTTCGTCGAATGGCCGGACAAGCCGCGCCGCGATGCCGGCATGGCCAAGGTCACGGCGGACTCGCGCATGCAGTTCGACGACCGAGCGCCCGTGTTCGACGGCGCGCGCCTGATCGCGGGCGGGTTCGTGCCGATGT
>JAKANT010000399.1 GCA_021823635.1 Pseudomonadota bacterium | reverse complement strand
GGCCGGGGTCGCCTGACCGGAAATGCCGCCGAGGTCGGCCTCCAATAGATCCAGCTCACGCAGCACCAGGCTGCCCGCCGCGTCGGCGGCCAGGGCCTCGCGCATGCCGAGCGCGGCAAGCGCCGCCTGCAGCGCTCGCGCGTGGGCGGCGAACGTCATCGCGCGCCGCGCGGCCGCCGCCTGCGTTTCGATCGCGGCCAGCACCTCGTGCGCGCCGCCGCCACCGTCACCCAGGGCGCGGCGCAGCGCGCGCGCGCCTTGCAGCGCGCCTGCTTCTCGGATCGCGCGTTCCAGCGCCTCCGCCACCGCCTCTTTGTCCGGGCGGTCGGCGAGCGTGAAGCTCGATTTGACCCAGTCGAGCAGATCGCGCCAGTAAAGATCGCCGGCGACCAGCTGCAGCCAGCCCATCACCGCCGCGGCGGCGCTCGTGGTCGAAAGCTTCCAGCCGGTTTCGTCGCGCAAGGTCACCTGCGCACGCTCCAGCAGCGCGCGCACGCGCCGCGCGGTCAGGCGATCGAGCGCCACCAGCGCAATCGACGAGCAGCCTGCACTCAGCCACTCGAGCACCTGCTGCGCGACCGCAGCCGCTTCTTCCTCCAGGGAATCCGCCGCGACGATCGCAAGCGGCGGCGGCGGCGCGCCGCGCGCCCGCTCGGCACGTACCGCGATCGGAACGCTGCAGTCGCCGCCGGCCAGCTCGGGCCATGCCGCCGCCAGCGTCGGCTGCGCCGCGACCGGCGGCGCCACCTGCGCTTCGATCGCCAGCACCGGCGCCCGCCGCGCATAGCGCCGCAAGAACCCATCCTCCCAGCCCGCCAGCGCGCGCTCGGCGACGTACACCAGCGGCCCATCAGCCTGCGCGGCGCGCGCCGCCAGCGCGCGCAAGGCAGCCGCCGCACCGTCGGCCGCCGCGCCGCGCGCGCGCCACAGCTGCAGCACGAGCTTGGCCTGCGGTTCGAGCACGCGCGCGGCGCGGCGATCGAAATGCCGGGCCAGGCTCGCCTGCAGGCGGCCGGCGAACGCGTCTTCATCGTCGCCGGCCGCCAGCGTCAGTTCATCGCACAACTGCACCACTGCGCGCGCCAGCGCCCACAACGCCTCCGGTCGCGCGCCGAAGGCCGCTCGCACCCAGCCGTTGGCGCGCAACGCCGTAAAGAGCTCCGCGCGCGCAGCCACGGATGCGGCCAACGGCACGCCGAGCCATTGCGGCAGGGTGGCGATGCGCGGCGGCACGAACGCGGCGTGACCGAGCGCGGCCCGCAACGCCAGCCGCGCAGACACCGCGTGCCCGGCGGCCGGCACGATCCACGTCATCGCCTGCAGGCGGCGCGCCGGCAGTCCATGAGCACGCGCCAGCTCGAGCACGGCGGCTGCCGCCTTCGTCCAAAAGTTCCGATCGGCGCCGAGCGCCAGCCGCTGCAATGCCATCGACGCCATTGTAGGAAGCCCGCCGCGGACTCAACATGCGGCACGTGTAGTGCTAGGATTCGCGTCAATGACACCGGCGCCGCCGCCGCACCAGAGGACGGCCGCAGCGTCGGGTGTCGGTTCTGCCTCCAATCCCATCCCCCGTTTTTCACTCCATCGGCGCGTCGACGCAACGCGAAAGGATTCAACGATGAGCAGCGATATCAAGCACGTCAGCGATGCCACGTTCGAGAGCGACGTGCTGAAAGCCGACCGCCCCGTGCTGGTCGATTACTGGGCCGAATGGTGCGGCCCGTGCCGCATGATCGCGCCGATCCTCGACGAGGTGGCCGGCGAGTACAAAGGCCGGCTGACGGTGGCGAAGCTGAACGTCGACGAAAACCAGGCCATCCCGGCCAAGTACGGCATCCGTGGCATTCCGACGCTGATGCTGTTCAAGAACGGCGCGGTGGCCGCAACCAAGGTCGGCGCTTTATCGAAATCGCAACTGACAGCCTTCATCGACAGCAATCTCTGACCCGGCACGGCGGCCCGACCGCCGGCCTCTTCGTTTTCCCCGCGGGCGGCAATCAGCGGCCGCCCCGACCCCATCCTCCGTTTCCGCCTGCCATGCAACTGTCCGAACTCAAAGCCTTGCACGTCTCGCAACTGCTCGAGATGGCCAACAGCCTGGAAATCGACAACGCCAACCGGATGCGCAAGCAGGAACTGATGTTTGCGATCCTGAAGAAGAAGGCGAAGACGGGCGAGCCGATCTATGGCGACGGCACGCTCGAAGTGCTGCCGGACGGCTTCGGCTTCCTGCGTTCGCCGGAGACGTCGTACCTGGCGTCGACCGACGACATCTACATCTCGCCGTCGCAGATCCGCCGCTTCAACCTGCACACCGGCGATTCGATCGAAGGCGAAGTGCGCACGCCGAAGGACGGCGAGCGCTATTTCGCGCTGGTCAAGGTCGACCGCGTCAACGGCCAGCCGCCCGAGTCGACCAAGCACCGCATCCTGTTCGAGAACCTGACGCCGTTGTTCCCGAACGTGCCGCTGAAGCTCGAGCGCGACATGAAGGGCGACGAGAACATCACCGGGCGGCTGATCGACATCATCGCTCCGATCGGCAAGGGGCAGCGCGGCCTGCTGGTGGCCAGCCCCAAGAGCGGCAAGACCGTGCTGATGCAACACATCGCGCACGCGATCGCCGCCAATTATCCGGACATCATCCTGATCGTGCTGCTGATCGACGAACGGCCCGAGGAAGTGACCGAGATGCAGCGCTCGGTGCGCGGCGAGGTGGTGGCTTCCACCTTCGACGAACCGGCGGCCCGCCACGTGCAGGTGGCCGAGATGGTGATCGAGAAGGCGAAGCGGCT
>JAKANT010000398.1 GCA_021823635.1 Pseudomonadota bacterium | reverse complement strand
TGGCGCGCGGCCAGTTCCACCAGCGCCGACTGCAGTTGCGTCAGTGCGCCGACGATGCGGTCGATCTCGCCGCGCAGATAAAGACGCAGGTCGGTGGCGACCTGGTCGTTGCGCGAGCGCCCGGTATGCAGCCGCTTGCCGGCGTCGCCGACCAGCTCGGTGAGCCGCTTTTCGATGTTCAGGTGCACGTCTTCGAGCGCGAGCGACCACGCGAACTCGCCGCGTTCGATCTCGCCGCGGATCTGCGCCAGTCCGCGCTCGATGGCGGCGAGATCGTCGCCCGACAGCACGCCGACCTTGGCCAGCATCGCCGCGTGCGCGAGCGACCCCTCGATGTCGGCCAATGCCAGGCGGCGGTCGAAGCCCACGCTCGCCGTGTAGCGCAGCACGAACTGCGCCACGGGTTCGGCGAAGCGGCCGGACCACGCCTCGTGCTTCTTTTCCAGCGAAGAGGAGGGCGGATCGGCTGACATAATTCGGCGCGGTTCTCGAAGGCCGCAACTATAAATAAGTGACGAAGTCATCCGCCGCCGCCGCGCCCGCCGCGTCGCGCGCCGCGCCGGTGGCGCCGCCGCAGCCCGCGATACCGGACGGCTGCAAAATGGGCAAGCTCCTGCGCGTGGCGGTCGGCGTGAACGCCGCTGCGCTGGTGGTGGCGATCGCGCTGGCGCGCGGCGAGGCGATGTCGGCCTTCCTTTCGGCAGCGGCTTTGATCGAGCCGGTGCTGCTGGCGACACTGCTCGCCTGGTGCGTGCTGCGCCGCGCGGCGCTGCCGCTGCGGCCGGCGCTGCAGCGCTTGCTCGCCTGGCTGGTGCCGGCGGCGCTGACCGCGGCGGCGCTGGAGTTGTTCGGCCAGTTCGGCCACGCAGCGCGCGCCGAGGAAGTGGCCGGATATTTCGTACTGGCATTCGCCGCCGGCGCGGCCGTGCAGCACTACCTCGAGCTGCGCGAGCGCGCCTTCTCGCCCGCGGTGACCGAGGCCAAGCTGCAGGCGTTGCAGTCGCGCATCCGCCCGCACTTCTTCTTCAACGCGCTGAACGCCGCGCTGGCGGTGGTGCGCGTCGATCCGCCGCGCGCCGAACGCATGCTGGAGTCGATCGCCGAGCTGCTGCGCGCCGTGATGGGCGACGTGCGCAAACTGGTGCCGCTCGCCCAAGAACTCGACCTGTGCCGCCGATATGTCGAAATCGAACAGACGCGGCTCGGCGAGCGGCTGAAAGTCGATTGGCAGATCGGCGCCTTGCATCCGCGCGCGCGCGTGCCGCAACTGCTGCTGCAGCCGCTGATCGAGAACGCCGTCCGATACGGCGCCGAGCGCGTGGCCGGCGAGTGTGAGATCACCGTGCGCGTGCGGCAACACGGGACGAATCTGGAAGTATTCGTCGCCAACCCGATCGCACGCGAACCGGTGCAGCGCGAAGGCAACCAGATCGGGCTGGCCAACATCCGCGCCCGGCTGGCGCTGATCTACGACCTAGAAGCGCGCCTCGAGACACGGGTGCGGCGCGAGCGCTTCGAGCTGACGTTGACCCTGCCGGTGGAGGCCAAGGTCTGATGCTGAAGATCCTGATCGTCGACGACGAGCCGCTGGCGCGCGCGCGTCTGACGCAACTGCTCGGCGATGCCGCCGCGCAGGTGCCGCTGGCGATCGCCGGCGAGGCCGACGGCGGCCGCACGGCGCTGGCGGCGGCCGACCGGCTGGCGCCGGACATCGTGCTGCTCGACATCCAGATGCCGGACATGGCGGGCATCGAAGTGGCGCGCCACCTGGCGGCGCGCGAGCGGCCGCCGGCGGTGATCTTCGTGACCGCGTACGACGAGCACGCGCTCGAAGCCTTCGAGGTGCAGGCGCTGGACTATCTGCTGAAGCCGGTGCGGCTCGAGCGGCTGGTGGCCGCCCTGCAGCGTGCGCAGCGGCTGCGGCCGCACGATCCGAAGCTGCAGGAAGTGGCGCGCTCGCTGCGCGCCGCGCGCACCCACCTGACCGTTTCCGAGCGCGGCAAGATGATCCTGGTGCCGGTGGACGAAATCGTCTACCTGCGCGCCGAACTGAAGTACGTGACGATCCGCACCGCGGCGCGCGAGTACCTGACCGAAGAGTCGCTGTCGTCGCTGGAAGCGGAGTTCGGCGAGCGCTTCGTGCGCATCCACCGCAACGCGCTGGTGGCGCGCAAGTCGATCCATGGCTTTCAGCGCGTCAAGGGCGGCGCCGGTGGCGGAGAGGCGGGCGACGGCCACTGGGAGGTGCTGCTCAAGGAGCTGCCGGAGCGGCTGCCGATCTCGCGCCGGCAGTGGCCGACGGTCAAAGCGGCGGCCCGCCCCGGGACGTCGGCAGCGGTCGATCCCTGAACGGCGGTCGCCGACGCGGCGATGCGCCGCGCCCGGCTCGGCGTCACGACGCCGGGCCAAGCACGTCCGCGCACGGGGCGGCGATCTTCTCGGCGAGCAGCGCGTCGGCGCGCGTGCGGCCGAGGTTGATGGCAACGATCGGCTTGCCCTGCCGGTGCGCTTCGCGCGCGAAGCGGTAGCCCGAGAAGACCATCAACGACGAGCCGACCACCAGCATCGCGTCGGCCTGCTCGAGCGCCTGCTCGGCGGCGGTGACGCGCTCGCGCGGGACCGACTCGCCGAAGAACACGACGTCGGGTTTGACGAGACCGCCGCACGCGGGGCAGGTCGGGACCTGGAACGACGCGAAGTCGCGGTCCTCTAGGTCGGCATCGCCGTCGGGCGCCGGCGCGGCGGCGAGGTCGGCCCAATGCGGGTTCGCCTGCGCCAGCCGCCGCTGCCACTGCGCA
>JAKANT010000397.1 GCA_021823635.1 Pseudomonadota bacterium | reverse complement strand
ACTGGTCGGGATCTCGATCTTGATCTTGTCGACGTCGACTTTCGGCCCCTGATCAAGCGCGCCCGTCACCAGGCCGGGAAAGGCGATCACCAGCCCGACCATGATCAGCTGGATCACGACGAAGGGCACCGCGCCCCAGTAGATCTGCCCGGTCGTCACCTTTGCGATCCGTTTGCCGGTCACCTTGTCGGTGTAGTCGTCGTGCGCGGCCACGCTGCGCAGGTAGAACAGCGCGAAACCGAACGGCGGGTGCATGAACGACGTCTGCATGTTCACGCCCAGCAGCACGCCGAACCAGATCAGATCGATGCCCAGCTTCTCGGCCACCGGCGCGAGCAGCGGCACGATGATGAACGCCAGCTCGAAGAAGTCGAGGAAGAACGCCAGCAGGAACACCAGGATGTTGACGACGATCAGAAAACCGAGCTGGCCGCCCGGCAGGTCGGCCAGCAGGTGCTCGACCCAGCGGTTGCCGTCCACGCCCTGGAACGCGAGGTTGAAGACGGTGGCGCCGATAAGAATGAAAAGTACGAACGACGAGAGCTTGGCCGTCGTATCCATCGCTTGCCGCAACAGCGACCAGGACAGGCGCTTGCGGGCCAGCGCCATGATCAGCGCGCCGGTCGCGCCCATCGCGCCGCCCTCGGTCGGCGTGGCAATGCCGAGAAAGATGGTGCCGAGCACGAGGAAGATCAGCGCCAGCGGCGGGATCAGCACGAAGGTCACGCGCTCCGCCATGCGCGACAGCAGGTGCAGGCGCGCGACGCGGTTGATCACGGCCAGGACGAACGCGGCGCCGATGCCGGTCATCAGGGTCAGCACCACCACTTCTTCCGTGCTGGCGTTCGGATACACGCCGTGGTACCAGCGCTGGAACGCATAAGCGGCCAAGGCGGAGAGCACGACCAGCACGCCCAGCGACGGCAGGCCGCTGGAGCCGTCGTCCTCGCGGATCGTGCGCGCCTGCGCCGGCAGCGCCGGCACCCATTGCGGCTTGAAGATCGCGATCAGCAGGATGTAACCGGCGTAAAGCCCGGTCAGCACGAAGCCGGGAACGAACGCGCCGCGATACATGTCGCCGACGCTGCGGCCGAGCTGGTCGGCCAGCACGATCAGCACCAGCGACGGCGGAATGATCTGCGCCAGCGTGCCCGAGGCGGCGATCACGCCGCTGGCCACGCGCCGGTCGTAGCCGTAGCGCAGCATGATCGGCAGCGAGATCAGCCCCATCGAAATCACGGAGGCGGCCACGACACCGGTGGTGGCGGCGAGCATCGCGCCGACGAAGATCACCGCGAACGCCAGGCCGCCGCGCAGCGGTCCGAACAGTTGCCCGATCGTGTCGAGCAAATCCTCCGCCATGCGGCTGCGCTCCAGGATCAGGCCCATGAACGTGAAGAAAGGCACCGCCAGCAGCGTGTCGTTCTTCATGATCCCGAACAGCCGCAGCGGCAGCGCCTGAAACAGCGTGGCCGGCAGCAGGCCGAGCTCGATGCCGATGAAGCCGAAGAACAGCCCGCAGGCGGCCAGCGAAAACGCCACCGGAAAGCCGAGCAGCAGGAAGAACACCAGCCCCGCGAACATGATCGGGGCCATGTTGGCCGCGATGAACGCGCTCATTTGGCCCTCCCGGCCGCGGCCTCGGCTTCGGCCCTGATCGCTTCGGCGAGTTCTTCTTCGGCCGACTTCTGCTGCTTGCGCGCGGTCGGGTCGGGAATCAGCCCCTTGAGAAACGCAAGTCGCTTGATCAGTTCGGAGATGCCCTGCAGCACCAGCAGCAGGAAACCGACCGGCATCAGCAGGTACGCGGGCCAGCGGAGCAGTCCGCCGGCGTTTTCCGACATTTCGCCCGACACGTAGGCCTTGACGAACAGCGGCCACGAAAGCCACCCGATCAGCGCCGCGGTGGGCAACAGGAAGAAGACGATGCCGAAGATGTCAATCCAGATCTGCGTGCGCTTCGAAAAGCGATGCAGCAGCACGTCGATGCGCACGTGCTCGTTGCGCATCAGCGTGTAGGCGGCGGCGAGGAGGAAGATGGCCGAGAACAGGTACCACTGCAGCTCGAGCCATGCATTGGAGCTGATGCTCAGCGTCTTGCGCACGACGGCGTTGACGGCGCTGATCAGCACCGCCACGAGCACCAGCCACAGGACCGTGCGGCCGACGCGTTCGTTGACCCAGTCGATCGCGCGCGAGATTCGTAACAGCAGGTTCATGCCGGTCTCCTCCTTGTTGGCCGTCTGTCGCGGCCCCGGCATGTTAGTCGAGAAGCGCGCGCGCGGCGTCGCGGGGTTTCCTCAACCGGCGGCCAGCCGCGTGCGCCAGCGCTCGACCTGTTCGGCCACGCGCGCCGGCGCCGTGCCGCCGGCATGCGCGCGCGCGGCGACCGACCCGTCGAGCGTCAGCACGTCGAAGACGTCGGCGCCGATGGCCGGCGCGAAACGCTGCAGGTCGGCGAGCGTGAGCGCGGCCAGATCGCAGCCGCGCTCGGCCCCAGTTCCAAGCTGCGCGGCGACCGCGAGCCGGGGCTGTCGGCGGACGGCTGGTTCTACGCCGACCATCAGGTCTATCCCTACGGCAATCATCTTGCCGTGGTGAAGGTCGATCCCGACACCGGCGGCGTGCAGGTGTTGCGCTACGTCGTCGGCTACGACATCGGCCGCGCCATCAATCCGACGCTTGTGAAGGGCCAGATTGCCGGCGGCTTCGCGCAAGGGCTCGGCGGCGCGCTGATGGAGGAGTTCACCTACAACGAGCGCGGCGACCCGCTCGCCGTCACCTTCGCCGATTATCTCCTGCCGAC
>JAKANT010000396.1 GCA_021823635.1 Pseudomonadota bacterium | reverse complement strand
GCGCCGCGCCGGCGACGACCCCGGGCATTGGACCGTCCGTTGGATCGGCCGGTATGGCCGGCGGCGCTCATGCGGGTGGGTTTGGCGGCGATTTCGCCCTCGGGCCGTCGGGCGGCGCCGGGGCGCAGGCGGCGGGCGGCATCGGCGCACCGTTTGCCGACGCTACGATGGTGCTGAACAACCTGCTGGCGCGGCTGCAAGCCAACGCGCGCGACCATCGGCTGCCGCCATTGCCATCGCCGGGACCGGCGTCGCCGCCGCTGCTGGACGCGATCGCCGAACTGCAACAGCTCGGACTGGAAGGTTTCCACGGTGCGGCTTTTGCCGGTACCGGCGCAGGGTCGATCAACGCCTGGCGCGAACATCTGATCGAAAAGTCCTCGCGCACCGTCGACAAGTTGACGATCGAGCTGGTCGGCATGATGTTCGACCAGGTGCTGCGCGACGGCCAGGTGCCGGCCGACATCAAGGCGCTGCTGTCGCGGCTGCAGTTTCCGGTGCTGAAGGCCGCCTTACTGGACGCGGACTTCTTTGCCTCCAGCACGCACCCGGCGCGGCGCCTGATCGACCGCATCGCCAGCACGTCGGTCGGCTGGGAGCCGTACGGCGACGAAAACCAGCGCTACAAGGACGAGGTCGAGCGCGTCGTGCGCACGGTGCTGGAGAAATTCGACAAGGACGTCAGCATCTTCGACAAGCTGCTCGCCGAATTCGACAACTTCGTCGGCGACGTGTCGCCCCGCGACAACGACCCGGTGGCGCGCGCCAAACGCGCGCTGGAAGAGGCGGAGAAGCGCGAGATCCTGGCGATCAACACGACGATCCAGGTGCGGCGCGCGTTCGAGAAGGTCGAGCTGGAGCCGTACCTGCGCGACTTCCTGGTCGGGCCTTGGGTGCAGGTGCTGGTCACCGCCACGCTGCGCGACGCGCAGACGCCCGGGTTCTCGAAGACGTTCCGCGAGTCGATCCACGAGCTGGTGTGGAGCGTGCAGCCCAAGGCGACCGCCGAGGAGCGCAAGCGACTGGTGACGCTGATCCAGAACCTGACGCGCGTACTGCGCGACGGCTTGGCGTTGATCCGCATGAGCGAGCGCGACCAGCAGACATTTTTCCAGCAACTGATGGCGTCGCACGCGATGGCCGTGAAGCCGGTCGACCAGGCCACCTACATCAAGTCGTCGGTCGCTACCAGCGAGCTGCGCTCGCGCATCGAAGGCATGCAACTGACCGGCACGTTCCCGATCACTACGGTGGCCGGCGGCATCAAGGTTTCGACCGGCGCGGTGATGCGCGCCGCCGAAGAGTACGACGCCGACGTGACGATGGTCGATCCGGTTACCGACATCGACGACCTGGACCGGGTCGAGGAAGCGCGCTTCGACGAAGACATGACCACCTGGCAGCGCGGCACCTGGTTCAGCCTGTGGAACGGCAGCAAGATGGTCAAGGCGCGGCTGCGCTGGATCAGTCCGTTGAAGACGCTGTTCATGTTCAGCAGCGAACCGGAAGGCAAGGCGCACGTGATGCCGCCGGACGTGATCAAGTCGTATTTGAAGAAGGGCTATCTGAAGCCGCTCGAGACTACGCCGCTCACCAAGCGCGCGGTGGACGGTGTGGTCGGCGAATTCGAGCGCATGCCGAAGCGCGCCGAGGAATTGGCGCAGCGCTACATGCCGGCATGACGACGACGCACCGCCGGTCTCGCTGCGCGCATCCCGCGCCGGCGACCGTATGAACGCTCCCGAGCCGCGCAAGCCCCCGGCCGCGCCGACCGGGCGGCTGCCGCTGCCGTACGTCGTCAAAGGACTGGTGGCCGACGGACTGATGGCGGAGGCCGACGGCGAGCGCGTGCTGTCGGTGCGTGCGCGCGAGACGCGCGTGCATCCGCTGACGCTGCTGGCCGAGATGAACCTGCGGTCGCCGACGCCGGCACGCGAACTGCTGGACCTCGAGCGCCTCACCCAATGGCTGGCGCACAAGGCCGGCCTGCCGTACCAGCACATCGACCCGCTGCGAGTGGATTTCGCGCGCGTGGTCGAGGTGATGAGCGCCAGTTACGCGACCAACTACTCGATCCTGCCGATCGCGGTCGGCGCGAGCGAGATCGTGGTCGCGACGTGCGAGCCGTTCATCGACGGCTGGCAGCGCGAGATCGAGCAAATCTCTCGCAAGAGGGTCAGGCGCGTGGTGGCCAATCCGCTCGACATCGAGCGCTACACGGTCGAGTTCTACAAGCTCGCGCAGTCGATCAAGAGCGCGAACAAGTCGAGCGAAAGGAGCGTGGTCGGCAATTTCGAGCAGCTGGTCGAATTGGGGACCAAGGTCGACGCCGAAAACCACCACGTGGTGACGATCGTCGACTGGCTGCTGCAATACGCATTCGACCAGCGCGCCAGCGACATCCACATGGAGCCGAAGCGCGAGCAGGGGGTCGTGCGCTTCCGCATCGACGGCGTGCTGCATCAGGTCTACCAGGTGCCGCCGGCCGTGCTGCACGCGATGGTCAGCCGCATCAAGCTGTTGGGGCGCATGGACGTGGTCGAGCGCCGGCGTCCGCTGGACGGCCGCATCAAGACCAAGGTCACGTCGGGGCCGAGCGCCGGGCGCGAGGTGGAGATCCGGCTCTCCACGTTGCCGACCGCCTTCGGCGAAAAGCTGGTGATGCGGATCTTCGACCCCGAGGTCGTGGTGCGCAGCTACGCCGAGCTCGGATTTTCCGAGGCGGAGGCGAAGGCGTGGGAGGAGCTGATCCACCGGCCCGCCGGCATCGTGCTGGTGACGGGGCCGACTGGATCGGGCAAAACGACCACC
>JAKANT010000395.1 GCA_021823635.1 Pseudomonadota bacterium | reverse complement strand
CGCACCCCGAGCCGCTTCATCAGCGAAGCATTGAAGCTGGTGGCCGAGATGATGTCCGCACCCCACGAAGCGAGCAGCTTGGTCAGGCTGTTCAGGATCTCTTCGTTGTCCTCCAGCACGACCAGCGTCTTGCCGGGGATCTCGTGGATCACGGACTCCAAAACGTGCGCGCTGCTGCGCTCGGGGCGGCGCGGCGCGGCCGACAGCGGTACTTCGACGCGGAATACCGATCCGGTACCCGGTCGGGTCGTCACGACCAGTGCATGACCGAGCACGCCGCAGATGCGCTTGACGATCGACAGTCCGAGGCCGAAGCCGCCTTTTTCCTGGCCGCGCGCGCTGGCGCCGCGATAGAACTCCTCGAAGACGCGGTCGAGCTCCTGCTTGTGGATGCCGGGACCGGTGTCCCATACCCCGATCGAGACCAGGTTGCCGCGCTTGCGAGCCGCCAGCAGGACCCCGCCCTTCTTGGTGTACTTGATCGCATTGGCGAGCAGATTGCGTAAGACCCGCAGCAGCAACAGCGGGTCGGAGTCGATCGCCAGGCCCGAGCGCCGCACGCGCAGGGCGAGCCCCTTCGCGGCCGCCTGCGGCATGAACTCCTGCTCCAGCGAACGGAACATCTCGTCGAGCAGCACCTGCTGCACGCGCGGCTGGATCGCGCCGGAATCCAGGCGCGAGATTTCCAGCAGCTCTTCGACCAGCTTGGACAGCGATTCGACCGCCGACGAGAGGTTGGCCACCAGAGGCTCCAGCGGGCCCTGCGCGCGCTTGCGCAGCAGCGACACGTAGATGCCGATGGCCTGCAGCGGCTGACGCAGATCATGGCTGGCGGCGGCGAAGAACTGTGTCTTCGAGCGCGTCGCCGTCTCGGCGTCGCGCCGCGCGTCCTCGGCGATGCGCTTTTCGTTCAGCAACTGCGCCACCAGCACTTCGTTCTCGTAGTTGTTCTTCACCGACTCGAACATCGCCTCGCCGAAGTTGCGCGCGAGGAACGTGGTGAAGCCGAACACGGCGAACACCACGATCGCCGCCGTGTAATACGCTGGGTCCTGCTCGAGCAGCATGCGCCCGATCAACGGCAGCAGCGCAAGCGGCAGGAACGCGAACAGCGCGGGCCGGTGCGTCGCGTAAAGCGTCAGCGAGCCGAAGGTCACCCCCAGGATCACCGCCACGAGAACCAGTTGCTGCAGCGGCTGCTTCGGGGCGAAGAACAGCACGCCGGCCGCACCCCACAGCAGCCCGGCCACCGCCGCGAGCAACGTCCAGCGATTGGCCCAGGTTCGGACTTTCTCGACCTCCGTTCCCGAGGTACGGAAGGCGCGCGCCACGCGCAGCCGCGCCAGTGACTCCAGCAGCATGCCGATGAACCAGGCGTTCAGCACGTTCTGATCGTGCGTCTGCCAGAACACCGCGATCAGCGCCACACCGCCGACGATGCTGCCCAGCACCGACTGCGGCACCTGCCGGTACACGGACGCGATGACGCCGGCCAGGATCTTTTCCTGCCGCTGCTCGCGCGACTCGACCGCGATACCGAAGCGGGTTAACGGGCCGGACATGCGGCGATGATACGGGCGCGCCGAAGGAGCCGAGAAGCGCCGCCGCCGGCTAAGCCGTACGTTGCACCGAGTGCAGACCGGCGTCCCCACCGCACCGGAGGCTGCACGCCGCCGGCGGTCTCGCCTGCGGGAGGCGTCAAGCGTCCGCTAAACGCCACGCCAGCGCCGCATGGGCGGCGCGCACGTGCAATCGAACCGTGAGGCCGACTGGCAACGTCAGCTTCTTCGGCAGGTGGCCAAACGGCAGGCCGGTCACGACCGGCACCGTCAACCGTTGCCGCAGCCCATCGACCACGGTGTCGATCGAAAAGCCGTTGTCGTTGGCCATCGGCGTGACCGGATCGAACTGACCGAGCAGGATCGCGCGCTGCTTCGCCAGCACGCCCGCCTGCTCCAGTTGCAGCAGCATGCGCTCGATCTTGTATGCCGGCTCGTTGACGTCCTCTATAAACAGGATGCCGCCGCGGACTCGCGGGAAATAGGGCGTGCCGAGCAGCGCGCACACGAGCGCCAGATTGCCGCCCCACAGCGTGCCGCGCAGCTCGCAATCGGGGCCGTCGGCGTCGAACCCCGTCTCGTAATCACCGCCTTCCAGCACCTCGAAGAACGTATCGACGGTCAAAGGGTCGGGACTCTCGGCGCCGAGATCGACCGCCGACGGCCCGTGCAGGCTCACGCCGCCGGCGCGCGCCAGATAGGCGAGGTTGAACGCGGTGAAGTCGCTGTAGCCGCAAATGAGGCGATCCGCCTTGCGGATGGCCGCGAAGTCGAGCCGGTCCAGGATGCGCGTCAGCCCATAGCCGCCGCGCGCGGCCAGCACCAGGTCGAGCGAGCGATCGGTACAGAAGCGCTGCATTTCGGCGGCGCGCAGCTCGTCGGTGCCGGCGAAGCGCTGGTGGCGCTCGAAGCAGGTCTCGCCCGCTTGGACGCGCCAGCCACGGGCAGTGAAAAGCGCAGCCGCGCGTTCGAGGGCGGCCGCATCGGGCACGAATCCCGACGGCGCGACGAAGCCGACCGCCCTGGCGGGACTACTCCGCCCCATCGCCGATTTCGGCATCGGCGGGCAGCGATCCGCCCTTCTTCAGCTCGCGCCGCTCGGCAAAGAAACGCGACAGAAGCGCCGCGCATTCGTCGGCCAGCACGCCCGCCCGCACGGTCGCATGGTGATTGAGCTTGGGCTGTGCGAACAGATCGACCACGCTGCCGCACGCGCCGGTCTTCGGGTCGCGCGCGCCAAAGACGACGCGCCGGATGCGCG
>JAKANT010000394.1 GCA_021823635.1 Pseudomonadota bacterium | reverse complement strand
GCGGCGATCGACAGCGGTTTGAGCGTCGAACCCGGTTCGAACGTATCGGTCAGCGCCCGGTTGCGCAGCGCTTCGGCCGGCCAGCGGCCGCGCTCGTTCGGATCGAAGCTCGGAAAGTTGGCGAGCGCGAGCACCTCGCCGCTGCGGACGTCCAGCACGATCGCGCTGCCGCCGCGTGCCTGCTGCGCCTGCACCGCGTCGCGCACGGCGGCGTACGCCAGGTACTGGATGCGGTTGTCGAGCGCGAGCGCCAGATCGCTGCCGTCCACCGGCAGCTGCAGCCAGTCGTCCTCCACGTACCGATGCAGGTTGTCCTTGATCACGCGCCGGCGTCCGTGCCGAGCCGCCAACTCGCCGTCGAACGCCAGTTCGACCCCTTCCTGGCCGCGATCCTCGACGTTGGTGAAGCCGACCACGTGCGCCGCGATCGGCCCTTCCGGATAGTGGCGGCGGAACGACTGGTGCTGCCCGATGCCGGCGAGCTTCATTTCCGCGATCTTCTGCGCCACCCCCGGCTCGACCTGGCGCGCCAGGTACACGAAGCGGCGGTCGTCGTCGGCCAGCCGCCGTTTTAGTTCGGCAAGCGGCAGGTCGAGCAGCCGCGCCAACTGCGCCAGTTGCGCGCTGCTGGCCTGAACGTCCTCGGGGCTGGCCCAGATCGCGCGCGCCGGCAGAGACGCCGCCAGCACGACGCCGTTGCGGTCGGTGATGCGGCCGCGCGTGGCGGGCACGTCGAGCGTGCGCACGTAGCGCACCTCGCCCTGGCGCTGCAGAAACGACGTGCTGCCGCCCGCCTGCAGCCAGGCCGCGCGCAGCGCCAGCGCGGCGAACGCGCAGAAAAGCAGCATCAGCAGCAGGCGCGAGCGCCAGGCCGGAAGTTTGACCGTCAGCAGCGGATTGGCGTGAAACGCCACCCGTTCGGCGCGCGCGGGGCGCGGCGCGCGCACGGCGAGCACGCTGCGCAACGACGGCGACTGTTTCACGGCTGCGCACTCCGCGGCGCCGGCAGCATCACCGTGTGCGCGGCATCGATCGGCCGCAGGCCGAGCTGGCGCGCGGCGGCGTCCACAGTGGCCGGCTGCAGCAGCCGCGCCAGCTCGACGCGCTGGCGGTTGCCTTCGGCGACGAGCGCGGCGGCGCGCTGCTGCGCGCGCTCCAGTTCGACGAACAGCGAGCGCGTGCGATGCTGGGCGGTGACCACGCCGAAGGCGCTGGCGAGCAGCGCGGCGGCAAGCAACAGCGCGAGCGCGCGCGCGTTCACGGCGCCGTCTCCCAAGGTGCGTCGGTGCGCTCGGCGACGCGCAGCACCGCCGAGCGCGCGCGCGCATTGGCGGCGATTTCGGCCGCCTCGGGTCTGACCTTCGCCAGCGCGCGCAGTCGCGGCGCCGGCAACTGATCGGCACGCAGCGGAAGCCGCGCCGCGGCGGCGTGCTCCGGGTGCGCGTGGCGCGCGATGAAGCGCTTGACCAATCGGTCTTCCAGCGAGTGAAAGCTGATCGCCACCAGGCGCCCGCCCGGCGCCAGCAGCGGCCCCGCCTGTTCGAGCATCAACGCCAGTTCCTCAAGCTCTTGATTGACGAAAATCCGTATAGCCTGAAAGGTCCGCGTGGCCGGGTGCTGGGTCGGGTCCTTGCGGCTTTTGCGGGGGATCGCGGCCGCCACGAGCGCGGCAAGCTCGGCGGTCGTGGCGATGGCGCGCCCTGATTCGCGGCGAGCCACAATCGCCTTTGCAATCGGAACAGCAAACCGCTCTTCCCCGTAGTCACGGATCACCTGCGCCAGTTCATCGACGCTCGCGCGCGCCAAAAATTGCGCCGCACTCTCGCCGCTCGCCGGATCCATGCGCATGTCGAGCGGGCCATCGGCCCGCAGCGAGAAACCGCGCGCCGCATCGTCGAGCTGCGGCGACGACACGCCCAGGTCCAGCAACACCCCATGCACGCGCCGCACGCCATGCGCCGCCAGCGTGGCCGACAATCGTGAAAAACGCGTGCGCTCGAAGACGAAACGCGGATCCTCGATGCGCGCCGCCGCCGCCGCGGCGGCCGGATCGCGGTCGAATGCGAACAGCCGCCCGGCCGGCGCCAGCCGCTGCAGGATCGCCGTCGAATGGCCGCCACGGCCGAACGTCGCGTCCACATACGTGCCGTCGGGCGCGGTCAGCAGCCAATCGACGGCGGCTTCGCGCAGCACCGTGCGGTGCTCCAACGGTGTCGGCACGGCGGCGGACATTCACGGGCATCAGAAATCGAACGGCCTGTCGCCTTCGAGCGTGGCGGCCGGCGAGACGTTCTCGGCCAGCAACTGCTCGAAGCGCTGCGCGTCCCACAGTTCGAGGTGCGGCCCCTGGCCGATCAGCTTGACGTCGCGCTCCAGGCCAGCCGCGCGCCGCAATTCGTACGGCACGAGAAAACGTCCCGCGCCGTCGATCTCCACCGGGCGTGCGCTGCCGATCACCAGCCGCTGCAACCAGCGATCGCGCGTGCCGCGCGCAGCCAGTTCGGCGCGCTTCTCGTCCCAGCGCGGGCGCGGGTAGACGATCAGGCAGCCGTCCGGGTGGCGCACCAGCGTCAACTGGCCGCCGCAGATGCTGGTCAGGGCATCGCGGTGCCGTGCCGGCATCGGCATCCGCCCCTTCGCATCGAGCGTGAGCGCGTCTTCCCCCTCGAACATCGGGCGCTTTTGACACTTTTATTCACTAAATCCCACTCGCGACTGTAGTCCGCGCACGCCAGGGGGTCAAGCGGAAAAGCGCCGTTTTTTCAATGCCAACAAGCACTTAGCGGCAACAGTTCAAGTGCCGCGGAAAATGACAAAAGCA
>JAKANT010000393.1 GCA_021823635.1 Pseudomonadota bacterium | reverse complement strand
TGGGTGCACGACGGCGACATCATGCGGCGAAACTGCCAGATGGCGGCGATCACCTCGGCCATCGCGGTCGATCTGCGCGGCCAGGTGCCTTCGGATTCCATCGGTCTGCGCATCTACTCGGGCATCGGCGGGCAAATGGATTTCATGCGCGGCGCGGCGCTGTCGCCCGGCGGCAAGCCCATCATCGCGCTGCCCGCGACGGCGAAAGACCGCAGCCGGCTCGTGAACACGCTGCAGCCAGGGGCGGGCGTCGTGACCACGCGCGGCCACGTGCACTACGTGGTGACCGAGTACGGCGTCGCCTATCTGCACGGCAAAAACCTGCGCCAGCGCGCCGACGCGCTCATCGCCGTGGCGCACCCCGATCACCGCGCCGAGCTGCGCCGCAACCTGGCGCGCACGCAATCGTAGCAACGTTTTCCGTGTCTAGAAGGCATTTGCCACACGGATGCTCGCGTCATCGCAGCGGTTCCCCTGCTACATCGAGGGGATGGGCATCGCACAGTTTTGTAGGCACATCAGCGTCAAGCAATCTGCGGCAAAGAACCTGGCTTCGGGCTTCACTGGTACAGAAGCCGCATCAGTTCCCCGTTAGATTTCCGTTCGCCTTGCTTGCAGCGCCGGCAGGGCGTTCTCGGTCTGAGCCTGTCACGGGATGTTACATCCGTCGACGGTCGGCGGCGCATAGCGTTACAGTCGCGCACAGCGGAAACTCGATTCCGGTGTGTTTTCGCTATCCATGGCATGGATTATGCTGCAGGCGTGGACCCGAAGCTGTATGCCGACTCCAGGTTACGGGGTTCGCGCCGGTCGGGTAGCCGGCGCGTTGACCGACATTTCTGCGCGCTGCATCCACTGTGGCAATGACGTACCCGCCTACCGGGTTTCTCTCGAGAAGCCCGGCGAGGCCTTTTGCTGCGCCGGCTGCGAGACCGTGTACGCCTTTCTCGCGGGGCGCGACGCCGTGGCCGCGCCCGCGGCCAACGACGCGTTTCAGTACCTCGACGATCCGGAATTTCAGCGGCTCTACGGCGCCGGCGGCAACCGCATGGAGTTTTATCTCGAGGGCGTTCACTGCGCCGCGTGCGTGTGGCTCGTCGATCGGCTGCCGGCGCTGGTGCCCGGCGTCGCGGGCGCCGCGCTCGATCTCAGCCGCTCGGTCGCCCAGGTCGAGGTCGCGCCCGGCGGCTCGTTCGCCGCGGCGGCCGCGCAGTTTGCGAAGTTCGGCTTTCGCGCCCACGTGGTGAAAGACGGCGACGTCGCCGCGCTGCTCAAGCAAGAGAACCGCAAGCTGCTCACGCGCCTCGGCGTCGCGGCGGCGTGCCTGATGAACCTCATGCTCTTCGCCATTGCGCTCTACAGCGGCGCCGCGGGCGACTTGGCGCGGGTGTTTGCGTGGGCGAGCTTCGGGTTCTTTTTGCCGATTCTCTTTTACAGCGCCGTGCCGCTCTACAGCGCGACGCTGGCTTCGCTGCGGGCCGGCAAGATTTCCATCGACGTGCCCATCGTGTTCGGCATCGCCGTAGGTTTCGTGATGGGCACGATCAATCTGCTGCGTCCCACCGAGATCGAACACCTTTACTTCGACAGCCTGGCGGCCCTCGTCTTTCTCTTGCTGAGTGCACGTTATCTCGTGCGGCGTGCGCAGCAAAAGGCGCTCGGCGCCACCCAGCTCGTGTTCCGGCTCATGCCCGCGAGCTGCCGGCGCTGGTCGGCGGGGCAAGGGGCGTTCGTGAGCGTTCCGGTCGAGCTGGTGCAGGCGGGCGACCGGGTCGAGATTCGTCCCGGCGACGTGGTTCCCGCCGACGGCACGCTAGTCGCCGGCGAGAGCGAGCTCAACCTCGCCGTGCTCACTGGCGAATCGCGCCCCGCGCGCGTGACGGCCGGCGACAAGGTGTTCGCGGGTACGGTGAACGGCGGCGGCGCGCTCGAGATGATCGTCGAGTCGTCGGGCGCGGCCACCCGCATGGGTCAGATCGTCAAGCTGGTGCAAGAGGCGAGCGGCCGCAAGACGCCCATGGCCAACGCAGCCGATCGGGTGGCCTCGAAATTTACCGCCGGTGTGCTGCTGCTGGGGGCGGCCACGTTTTTGTTTTGGGCCTGGCGCGCGGGTTTTACGGCCGCGGCCACGAACACCATGGCGCTCTTCATCGTGACGTGTCCCTGCGCGCTCGCGCTGTCGGCGCCGTTGGCGAATCTGGTGTCGATGTCGCGGGCCGCGCAGCGCGGCGTGCTCATCAAGGGTCCCGACGTGTTCGAGCGCATCGCGAGCGCGCGCGACGTGCTGCTCGACAAAACGGGCACGCTCACCGAGGGCCGCTTCGGCGTCGAAGAAGTGCGCCGCCTCGATCTCCGGCTCGATCTTGCGTTGCTCGCCGCCGCGGTGGTCGCGCTCGAGCAGTCGTCGCCGCACCCGGTGGCGGCGGCGCTGCTTGCGCACTTCCAGAAACAAGTTCAATCTTCAAACCTCAAGGTCACGGACGTCCGTGAGATCTTTGGGCGGGGCGTGAGCGGTAGCGTCGCCGGACGCCGCTTCGAAATCTACGGCATCGATGCGCCGGCGGCCGAAGCCGCGCGCGGCGACACGTTCGTGGCCGTCGATTGCGACGGCGAGCGCGCCGCCCTGATCCGCTTGGGCGATGCGCTGCGCGCCGATGCGCCCGCGGCCGTGGCCGGACTCGCCGCAGCCGGCCTCGCCGTGCACTTGCTCTCGGGCGACGGCGCGGGCGCCGTGCAGGCCGCCGCCGCGCGCACGGGCATCGCGCCCGAGCGCGTCACCGCGGGCGCCACGCCCGAGGCCAAGCTCGCCGCCGTGCTCGCCCG